>JBIPOO010000270.1:0-5183 GCA_044379045.1 Saprospira sp. | reverse complement strand
CATTTTTTCAGCTTCTACGAGTAAATATTTCGCGTCAAAATTTAAAAAAGCTTTTTCAAGTTCCAATTCCAATTCATTTCTATGCTTGATTCTGGAAAAATTGTCTGCAAATTTAATATTTTCGGCAATATGAAATACATTTAGTATTTTACAAAGGTTTGTAAACTGATGATCATTTCCAACTGCCAGTACGATTTGTTTTCCGTCTTTTGTGCTAAAAAATTCACCATAAGGTGCAATATTTGGATGTTTCGATCCCATACGCTGTGGTAAATGACCAGCCATCAGCCAATTGGAAGCCTGATTGGAAAGTGCCGAAAGTGCAGCCTCTATTAAGGAAACGGAAACATAGGCGCCGGCTCCACTTATTTCACGTTGCCAAAGCGCATAAAGCAAACCCTCTTTGAGCTGATGCGCAGCCAGCACATCGATAAGGGCCACCGGCATTTTGGTCGCTGGACCATCGGGCTGTCCATTCATGTACATAAAACCGGATTCTGCCTGCAAAACCACATCGAATGCAACACGATCGCTGTCCTCGCCAAATCCGCTGATATTTCCATAGATAAGTTTTGGATTTAAAACTTTTAAGCTTTGATAATCAACGCCCAACTTCATTGCGGACTTTTGTCGGTAATTGGCAATTAAAATGTCAGCATCTTTTATTTCATTGTAAAGCCATTCTTTATCAGCTCTTTCGTTCAAATCCAAAAAAATAACTTCTTTGTGATAATTCACAGAAGCATAATAAGCTGAAATTGAATTATCAGGATTTTCAAGCGATAGTTTCCAACTTCGTGTAACATCTCCAGCAGTTTTTTTATTTTCAATTTTTAAGACCCTTGCACCAAGTTCGGCAAAGAACATTCCGACAGAAGGACCTGCCAATACCGATGCCAATTCAATAACCTTCATTTTTTTATGGTTGATTTATTTGAGTATGCTTGCCATCATTGTCCAGTTTATCGCCACAATATGGGCAATAAGAAAATTTATGTCCAAAGTGACCGCTACATATCTTTTCTTTTGAGGCATCTACAAGTGAAGCGTTTTTGACAGCAAGCGCTGCAAGCCTTTTTTCTTTTTCTTTTTCAAGTTTTTCTATGAATGCAGAGGATAAAATACCTGCTGGTAGTGCAACGATACCAATCCCTAATACAGCTATCAACCCGGAAAGTAATTTACCGTAGGCGGTAACCGGAAATACATCACCGTAGCCAACTGTGGTCAAAGTGGCAATTGCCCACCAAAAAGTTGCAACAATATTTGGAAAGGCCTTGGGTTGTATAGATCCTTCCACATACCACATCAGTGTTGACGAAACCAACAGCATGATAAAGGTTACAAAAAGTGTTACGCCCAATTCATTTCTTTTTTCAACAAAAACATCACCAACTATTCCAACTGAACGAGTCAGCGCATTTAATTTGAAAACTCGCAACAATCTTGATATTTTCAGTGCCCTCAAAAAGCGAAAATCGACATTCACAAGATGAAAGACAAAGGGAGAAATTGCGATAAAATCAATGATTCCACTGCCAGATTTCATAAAACGCCACACAGCCCAAAACCAATTTTTTTCATTGGGATAATGAAAATCGGCTGTAATGAGTCTGAGAAAATATTCCAGGGTAAAAATTACCAGGGTAAATGTTTCAAAATAATTAAAATAGCGTTCATAATCTTTATTTCTCGACATGCGTTCTGTCCACTCCGAAATAGAACCTGCATAACGATTATCGATAAATGACTCTGCAATAATTGAAACAACACTAAAAACAATTAGGGCCGTAATGAAAAATTCAAATAACCAGGCAGCCCAGTCGGGATTATCCTGCTCAGTGTCCATTATTACATAAATTCTTTTTCTGATACCCGATTTCTCAGTTACTGACATTTTCTTCTAAATTTTTTCAAATTTACAAATAAATGACTGTTTTTAAAAAAATCTTAAAAAAAAGCTAAACAATCTATATTTTTGATGCAAACAAAACCTAAATGAAACTATTGCTCAAATTACTTTTCTTATTAGCAATCAATAATCTGTCTGCCCAGATAACCATCAGCGGCAAGATAATAGATTCAGCAGACCAAACAGCATTGCCCTTTGTGCATGTTTCGGTCGAGACTGCTTATGAAAAGAACGGTACAGTTTCAGACATTGATGGAAATTTCAGTATCACGGTTTTGGAAAGCACAAAACATATAAAATTCTCCTATGTTGGATATGAAACGCTTATTAGCTCAACGGATACTTTAAAAAAAGGAACTGATAATACAATAAAACTTTCACAAAGTAGCTTCAGTACAGAAACAGTTTTGGTAATTGCAGGCGAAAATCCGGCTTATGAAATCATCAGAAAAGCGAGTAAAAAACGTAAAGCTAATAATCCGGAAAACTACAATGCTTTTAAATACAAAAGTTATAATAAAGTTATTGTATTCGACGAAAAAAATGCGCCCAAAATAACGGATCCTAATAAAAACTCAAGCGCCGACTTTTACTATATGCTGATGGAATCGCACACCGAGCGTTCATATAAAAAACCGGACAAAGATTTTGAAAAAATACTAGCAACGCGGGTATCAGGATTCCAAAATCCGGCTTTTGCCCCCTTGGCAACTGCTTTTCAGCCTTTTTCTTTTTACAGTGACCTGATTACAGTCTTAGATAAAGATTTTATCAATCCAATAAGTCCAGGCAGTATAGGTCCATACGAATTCAGGCTCGAAGATACGTTATACATCAATGAACAAGACAGCAGTTTTGTCATCAGTTTTTTTCCAAAAAAAGAAAACAGTTTTCAATTACTCAAGGGTGTTATTTACATCAACTCAAATAACTGGGCAGTTGAATATGTGATGGCCGAACCAGCTGTTAAAACACTGCTTGACCTTCGATTTGAACAAAAATATGCCCTTACTGACCAAAAACTTTGGTTCCCAGTTCAATTGAATTTTGAATTGAGTATGAATCCCTATAACGAGGGTAAATTTACACTACAAGGCAAAAGCTACATCAATGAAATATTAATAAATCCAGATAATTTAAAAAACCGAGACTTTAGTTCCATTTCCGTTGAAATGATGCCCGATGCAACAACGAAATCATCCGCATATTGGAACAGTATAAGAACAGACAGTTTATTAAAAAAAGAGGAAAATACCTACTTTCTAATTGATAGCCTGGGAAGGAAATTAAATTTTGACAATTTGGGTCAGTTTTCTCAGGATCTGCCTCAGGGACTGCTACCAATAGGAAAAATAGCACTCGACATTGGAAAGATGATCGATTACAATCCATTTGAAAAATTAAGGTTGGGACTTGGACTTTATACCAGCACCAAATTTTCCAAAAGAATTAAAATAGGAGCTTATTTTGGATATGGATTTGGTGACAAAGCCTGGAAATACGGGGGAGATTTTCAATGGAATATTTCCAATAAAAAAGATATTTATTTTCAACTCGATTATAAAAACGATATAGCCGAACCAGCGCCAATTTTCGAGAAGACAAATTTCCTTAGCAAAAAAGTCAGTCCGTCTGAAAGCGTAGCAAGAAGATATCTACTGCCCAGACTCGATTACAGTGAAAAAGTTGAAGCATCTGTTCATTTTCGTCTGTTTAGAAATATACAGCTTAGACCATATGTCCTATACCGTAAAATTGATCCGGGTTACGATTATTTGTACAGCAACTCAGATAACCAATTCTTAGATAATTTCAGAGATTTTAATAGCGGAATTCAATTGCGTTGGACATACAAAGAAAAATATGCTGATTTTAACGGACAAAGAACCCTAGTTGAAAGCCGCTATCCGGTAATATATTTGAGTTACAGCAAAGGACTTGCCTTAAAAGGAATCTCAGATTTCGATTACAACAAAGTATTATTTGGATTAGAATTTAGAAAACACTTTAGAAAAATTGGTAAAACTGAACTAAATGTTTTGGCAGGATTCAGCGACAAACCGCTTCCCTATTCCATGCTTTTCAATGGCAGGGGGAGTTATCAGAACGGTATCGGGGTTTACAACCGCAACAGTTTTCAAACAATGCAGGTCAATGAATTTATTTCCGATCGCTTTGTATATGGCTTCCTGATTCATAATTTAGGAAGGTTAAAAATAAAGTCGGAACTTTTCAGGCCGGAATTTAAAATTTGCCAGTCAATTGGCTACGGCAGCCTCTCGAATCCTTTGCAACATATTAATATAGATTTTAAAACCATGGAAAAAGGATATTTCGAGAGCGGACTGCTTATAGACAATCTGCTCTGTTATAAATCGGCCAATATGTTTTATCTGGGCATGGGACTTGGTGTTTTTATGAAGTATGGCTATTATTCAGAGCCAGACATGATTAATAACTTTGCCTTGAATATAAATCTCAGTTTTTCATTCTGATACAGCCAAAATGTCAAATTCAACACTAATTCAAATTGGCGGAATTTACAAGACCGAATGGGATCACAGACCAATTAGACTGATTGGATTTGACGACAATGAAGTATTTTACGATTGTATGTGGACTGATGGACAATGGACTTTTTCAGGAAACTTTAAAAAGAAATGTTATTTTTACCGGACTTCATTAAAAACATTCAAAAACAATCTATTAGAATTAGATTTTCTTGCATTGAGTGAAGCAGAAATTAAATTTTTCAGACCCGATTTACCAATGCGTCTTGGAAGAGCTGAACTATACAATTGGAACGATTTTAAGGAGCTCAACTATCATGATTTTAAAAAACAATTTTACGCGCTATCCAATAATTTCATGGAAGAGGAAACACTTTTAACTGATAGAATAATTCTGGTACCTTATGGCATTAAAAAAGGATTTTTGAAGGCTACAGTTAGCTGCGCCGACAATAATTCATTTTTTGAAATAGCTGAACTTATTTGGAAAGCCAAACAAATACAGGAAGCTGCAAATCATTCAAAAAGCGAAGGTATAGGCATTTACAGACTTGGTACAGAAAAAGGAATTCCCTCTTTTTACATCGGCGAATTTTATGACCTTGCCGGAATACTAAAACCAGTTGTATAATTGCCCCTTCTATAAATTGCTTAAAATACTTGAAAATTTGCCATAATTATGTCAAAATCTAAAATTAAACTTCGAAATCTAAAGCACTATACAGAGGCTGACATAGAGGCTAACAAGAAAATTTATAACG
>JBIPOO010000269.1:0-5213 GCA_044379045.1 Saprospira sp. | reverse complement strand
CAATCTAAAAATATAATTGAGATAGTTTTTTTGAGTTAATTTGTTAAGAATGGGCTGCCTGGAGAGGTGGCCTTTTTTTGTTTTGAGATTGTCAGATAGCAGATTGTCAGACATCAGCTATTTATAATTAACTATGAGCTGAAAATCCGGCTTCTGTCAATCTGATAATCTATTTAATAGCCAATGTCCGATTCTAAATCAAATACTTTTGTTAAATTTGCACCATCAATCGTAAATAATTAAAAATTACAACTACCATTTACACCAAAATTCAGAATCTTTGCATCTGTTTATCTGAAAAGGTTCAAAATTAAAATTATTAAGCACTTTGAGCGAACAGGAACTCATAGATGGCTGCCTGAAAGGCGATAGAAGAGCACAAAAGACTCTTTATGAAAAGTATGCTTCAAAAATGTTTGGAGTCAGCCGCCGCTATGTAAAAACTATTGAAAATGCAGAGGAAGTGATTGTCGAGGCTTTCTGCAAAGTATTTCAAAAAATAGATTTATATACAGGCCAGGGAAGTTTTGAGGGTTGGATAAGGAAAGTTGTTGTAAATGAATCATTGATGTTTATTAGGAAAAATTACCGATTTAATGAACATCTTGATATCAACGATGTGCCAGTTCAGGCAGTCGATATAACTATTGAGGATGAACTTTCGGCAAATGAAATTTTAAGTCTTTTGGATCAGCTTCCGACGGGATACAGAACAGTTTTTAATTTATATGTACTGGAGGGTTTAAAACACAAAGAAATTGCCGAAATGCTTGAGATTAGTATAAATACCTCAAAATCGCAGCTTATCCTTGCCAAGAAAAGATTAAAAGTGCTTGTAGAACAAGCATCTATCATTAGAACCGGAGGTCCGGAAAGGGCTTAAAAGTTAAAAACAGAAAACTATCGAATTCAAAATTACAAAAATATACAGCTTTGAAAAATACAGATCATATGAGTAGAGAAGATAATATCTCACAACTCTTTATAAAAAACGAGCACAAACTGGAAGAGGCTCCCCCCTCTGATTTGTGGAGCAGAATTGAAACAAAATTAGACGATGGCGGAAATGTAAAAGCTGATAGTACATTACCTAATGGTAAAACTATTGCCATAAACTACAAAAGAATTGCTCCTTATTTTGCAGCAGCTGCTATTCTGCTCCTACTCATTATCGCCTTTTCTTTATACAAAATGGAATCGGCAGATAAAAAGAACCTCGCCGAAAATAATCCCATACAAGATGTGATTGTTCTCGAAACAGAAGAAACGCTACCTACTTCCGAATCAGAAAAAGTTAGCGCATTTGAAAATAATGATCGTATTCAGAAGAACAGAATGCTTGAAACTGCCAAAAAAAATGCCGGAGAAAACAAAAAAGCTGAAAAAATTATTGCAGAGTTTGGCTTGGACAGAATTGAAATAAATGAAAAGTCAGAAGATTTGATAATACTTACAGTAGAACCAACAGTTGACGGAGAAAAATCATATATAGCAAGGCCAAAAGCTGAAAGCAATGACCTATTCAGCAGCAACAGGGGAACTAACATGTCGAACGTCGTAAACAGAAATGAATATCAGCAGGCAGGCAGAGCTTATGCCGATCCTCCCGTCATTGCACAGGTTGACAATTTAGATAATGTTACAACTACCAATACCGCCAATATTAAATCAAACAGTAACATGCCCGTGATTAAGTCAAAATCTCAAAAAAGAGACAATAGTCAAAGGCTTGACGGACAAATGCAAATTTTTGAGTGGTTATTGGGCCAATGGTCTGACAAAGAAGAAGAAGCTGGAAAATCATCGGAAATTTGGCGTAAACTAAACAACAATAGTATAGAATGCATTGGAACAAAAGTTAGCGGCAAAAACAAAATCTTTGAAGAGAAATTAACTATTTATCTTGATAAAGAATCGAATAGAATTTTCCTTAAAATGCCCATAGATGACTACAAAAAAACCGTAGTGTATATGATGACTGCTCACAATTTGGACAGAATTGTTTTTGAACAGACCGAAAATCAGGATTTACCGGCCAATTTAATCTTGCAAAGAAACCTAAATGGCTATTCCGTTATAATTAATTCTGACACGAAGCCACTAAAGCCTGCACAACAGACTTATTTTGAACAACGTAACAGGGTATCTGATACAAAAGTGTTGAGAATACTTACTCCTAGCGAATAAAGCCATTAATAAATTCATCCTCTTAACCGTTAATAACAAGTTTATTCACGGTTATTTTTTTTATAAAAAAGTTTTATATTTGCCCTTCGATAATCTGAATACGATGGAAGATACGTTTAGACATAAAGGTTTGCGCAAAAGAATGGTGGAGGCTATCAGGGCTAAAGGAATAAGTGACGAAGCTGTTTTGGAAGGATTGAATACGGTTCCGAGACATTTATTTCTCGAAAAAGCATTTGAGGATAAGGCCTATGATGACCAGGCAATGCCTATAGATGAGGGGCAGACAATTTCACAGCCTTATACAGTAGCCTTTCAGACAGCATTACTAAAAGTTCAAAAACGGACAAAAGTGCTTGAAATAGGCACAGGATCAGGTTATCAGGCAGCAATTCTCGGAGCGATGGGTGCAAGGGTTTACACTGTGGAACGGCATGAATTGCTACATCTGAAAGCAAAAAAAATAATCGATCAACTTGGCTTACTGAATGTACGTTGTTATTTTGGAGATGGAACTAAAGGTCTTGGGGAGTTTGCTCCCTTCGACCGTATTCTGATTACCTGTGCTGCGTCTGAAGCCCCCCCCTTGCTTCTGAAACAGTTAACAATTGGTGGTTTGATGGTTTTGCCGTTGGGAGATTCAAATTCGCAGACAATGACTAGAATTACCAAAAAATCTGAAACTGAGTATAGTTATGAAAAGTTTGAAGAATTTCGATTTGTACCATTATTGAGCGGCAAAAATGAAATAAGAAGTTAGTTTCAAAAATGTTAGAAATTTTAATCATTATAATATACAGTGCACTATTTTGCATTTTTATAGCCAAAACAAGTCTTTTTAAAGTAAAGGACCTTTCACTTTTATTTATCTGCATGGCTTTTTTTATAAAAATAGGTGTAGGAATCTTGTACGGTTATCTGCATCATTTTTACTTTGCAGGTGGTGATACCATAGATTATTTCAATTCAGCTGAACAAATCTCATCTACCTTTTTCAAATACCCTTCTTATTATTTTAGGTCATGGTTCTGGATGAATCCTGAAATGCCTGACAATAGTGTATTTTACTACCCTGAGTGGTCTTTTATTAAAAAAGATTTTGGCACTTATCTGCTTGTTCATGTACACGCATTACCACAACTCCTTTGCTTCGGATACTACAATGTGCATATAGTTTTTGTGGCTTTGCTTTCTTTATTGAGTAGCCTTAATTTTTACAGGGCGCTTCGCGACACCATAAACCTTCCCAAGAGTTTTCTCATTTTTAGTTGCTTCTTCATGCCATCAGTTCTTTTTTGGACAGCGGGCCTGCATAAGGATGTCTGGGTATATTTTGGATTTAGTCTTTTAATGCTGAGCCTAAGAAAACTGGTTTTACATAAAAAAATTGCTATTCCCGAGTTGTTTTCAGGTATAATTATTATTGCACTATTTAGATATTATCTCATTTTGCTCATTTTTCCTGCGCTATTAGCAATAATGTGGTCGGTTTTAAATCTTAAAAAATCTCCTCTTTTCAAATTTATTGTAGCGTATTCTGTTTTTTTAACAATAATGCTTTTGGTTGAACTCCTCGGTATTTTTCCTATCATGGAGCTGCTTTCATCGAGACAACATGAATTTCTGAGCGAGACAGGAAACTCTGGGATTGCTGGTGCTCAAGAACTGAGGCCAACTTTCTTAAGTATGCTCAGTCAACTTCCATACGCCATTATCAATGTATGTTTCAGACCCTTTATCTGGGATTGCAATGACCTGCTCCAATATGTAGCCGCATTTGAAATTATCATTTTCTGGTTTTTTGTAATAGTGAGTCTACCTTACAGAAGGACTGATAAAGCTGCTAATTCGATGAGTTATTTTCTTTTCTTTTATTCAGTAACAAATCTATTACTCATTGGCATGCTAGTGTGTAATGTGGGAACCATAGTCAGATACAGATCCATAGCACTTTCAATGTTATTTGTTGTTGTAATGCAGGCCTTCGATTATATAAAACTAGGCATCAGGAAAAGGCAGTTAAACAAACCCTCCTCCGTAAAAAGATCCAACAATAATTCAGCTGCTATCAATAGTAACTTATAAATTTCACCCCAGATCTATTTTTATAGATTTTAATTTTTCTTCTATCCAGTCAGCGTTTGCCAATGGCTGAAGTTTTTGTATGGACGATTCTATTGATTTTATATACTTTTTAAGCGCTGTTTTGTTGCTGTAATCAAATTCAATCTGTAATTTAAATATTTTTTTTAGTGCTATCAACATATTTAGATTTGATTGTTTTCGATAGGCAGACATAGTCTTACTGCGTTCAATCAGTCTTCTAAATGCAGTAATCAGCGACATAGCAGCATCGTACGCTCCCAATTCAAAATAGCTTTTCAACAAAATTATTTTTGATCCTACCTGATAGGACTCATCTGTAAAATCGATTTCCTGTAAAAGTTGCATTGTCTCTTCGAAACGTCCCACGCTATGAAAATAAGCTGCCATATTATAAGAATATGCATTTTCTTTGACTTCCTCGGGCAAGCTATTTTTGTAGTCATTGATGAACTTTTCTACCCAATTTGTTTCTCCTGCCCTTAGCGCTACCGTAACTATGTTTTTAAAATCCCATTCAGGCAATTTTCCATTGTTGAGCAAAATTCCTTTTTCTAACAAATAGTGGTGCAGTTCCAAAAATTCTTTGTACCATTGCTCTCCACTATTGAGTTTTCTGATAACAAAATTGATCGCATAATCGAATTGGGTTTTCAGTTCATCTGATGAAAAATTGTCTTCATTTTGTTTTATAACAGCTATTGTTTTGTGGTAGCCAGTATCATTTGTAAGCATTTCTAAAATATTTCTATATACCGAAATAGCCGGGCATTCTGATAATTTTTCTATATTCCTATCAATTATTTTTAAGATTTCATCCAGTTCAAAACTAATGTAAGCAGCCTTTATGACTATATTTCTACTAATAACGTCGCAAGCGGATTTGAGCTTTTCAGCAAAATAATACCTATCGAGCATATCTG
>JBIPOO010000063.1:0-17656 GCA_044379045.1 Saprospira sp. | reverse complement strand
GGACAGCTATTTTGGCAAAATTATGCTTTGATTCTTCAGGAAGAGGCAAATTTGGAATACAATACTGACATTATAAAAGAGGCACTTTCAGCCGCTGCCAATGGAGAAATTACTAAATTTTTTCAAATGGTGCAAAATGTATTGGAAGGACTTTCCAATCGGGATTATCAGCGTTTCTATGTAAAAAATATCAAAGTTGTAATTATGTCTTATCTGCATCATGCACCATTTTACTACATCCGCACCGAAAGAGAAATCCAAAATGACGGCTATATAGACCTCGAAGTATTGCGCCACCCCGATAAAAACTCCAATCCCATGCAATATGTCATGGAGATAAAATACCTGAAACAATCCGAATCGGATAAGTTGGATACAACAATGCAGGCTGCAAAAAATCAGCTAAAAGGCTACTTAGAAAAAGACACTGAACTTCAATCATTGATAAAATTAAAAGCGCTTGCTGTGGTTGCTGTGAAGGATAAATTGTATTGGGAGGAGTTATAGTTTAGGTCTTAAATCAGCTATTGTCGATTCTGAATAGAATGAAAAACAAAGAAAATGTCTTGAGTTTGACAGTTAATTGACTTAATGTATTGATTTTCAATAATATTAAAATTGAATCGGCTCACTACAAACCGATTATAACCTAAAGCTACTATTATGGATTAGCGTACAAGATTATTCTAATCCAATTGCGACTAAGAACATCTGACTAGTATCGGAGCCATTTTTGCTACATCGGAGCAAATTGTTCTTAGAAAAAAGCGTAAAACCTAGTTTTAAGCCCTGTAAGATTGACATAAATTATAAACTCGATTTTATTTCCAGGTATCTCCGAATGATATCCATCGAGCTATTATGGACTGTTTCAGGACTAACAGATCCCTCTTGTTTATAATATTCTAAGAAATTAACTTCGGGTGCGACAGGTCTTTCAGTATCATCCGATTTTATTAAAAAAACTTTATGATAGTATTGACGGCTTTCATGTTCGAATAAGAACTTTACTTCTTTAGCCATCAAATCGGTTTCTTCTTTTAATTCCCTGATTGCAGCTATAATTCTGGGTTCATTGTGTTCTGCATGACCACCCGGTAAAAGCCAACGATTATGGTCGTACATTTTTGTCAATAAAATTCCCTTTTCATTTTCATAAATAACTGTTGCTCTGCGCCTTTTCATAATTTTTATGGTTTTGGTTGAAAATATCGCTATAAACGCTTTAAAAAAATCTCAAATCTGTTTTCCAAAAATTCCAGTGAATTTTGCAGTCGGTGACCATCTGTTATCAGATTGAGGACTGCATTGTTTGCTTTTGCAAAGCGAATAGAATTTTCATAATACACAATGTCATCCTGCCAGCCATGCACAAGTTCTATGTGTTCACATTGTGGACTAAATTCCCGAAAACTATATTCGGGATCATTCATATACAACGCAGGGCAGAGTAGGAAAAGCCCTTTTACAGAGTTTTTGCAGGCTAAAACAGTGGACACATAGCCGCCCATACTCGATCCAAAGAGTATGATGTTTTCAGCTTCTGTAGTTTCGAGATAGTTTTCGAGCAGCGCTATTCGTTCATCTGCGTTTTTGCATTGCCGATAATCCAGTGAAACTGTTTCGAAATGATTTTTTTCGGCAACCTCCCTCAGTAGTTTTATTTTACTGCCATCTGGTCCGCTCTCTTTTCCATGCGAGAAAATGACTAGGTTCATGTGTTTAATGTTAGTTTCTTATGTATTGTTTTTTTGTTCTCAGGAAATATCAAAATCACTCAGCAATATCGTCTTTCTTCTTTCTGCCGCTGATAAAAACATAAATTTGCACTGTTTATAGTAAATTCCGGATAGTTAAAAATTGGAATTTAAAATTTAAGTGAAATAATATTTTTACAATCTTTATTGGTGAAAGGCAATTTTATAAAAGTTTCATCGAAGTGCAAAATTTTTTATCAAAAATTATGTATTTGCAGATCTTTAAATTTTTTACTTTGTTCAAAACAAAATTTAAGCATATATTTAGGTTGAGTAAGGAAATTGAATAACAGAACAAAGTCCAAATAATTATGTACAATTTTCATAACAGTCCCGACCATGACCGACCCGGAAACAAACAGTACCTGGTTTTTGCTGAGTCTGATAACTATCAGATGGAGGGAGAAACTCATGGCAAGCTGAGTCATGCAATAAAACACTATGAGGAATTTGATAAAGTGGGGATGGATAACTTGTTGAACTCCGCCATGGACTATATTAAAACAGTTGAAGTGCTTTTTCTGAAAAATCTGGAAGGTGAAATTATTGCTCAGGGCTATGCTGCCATTGAAAAACTTACATTAAAGTCACTACATAATACTTTCGATTTTATCAATGATAAAATCATGAAAGGAATTGTTTTGAGCGAGGAAGAAGCACAAATAAAAACTCAATTTTTAAAGCCCCTGGAGGAAAAATACGATTCGCTCATAAATGATTATTTGAGTAATCATATTGAGGATTCTTATGTCGATGGCAATGATTTTCACAATTTTTACAAGCGTGGTAAAAGATTAAAATTTCAGGGGATTTTTGACAATAAACTATATTACTATATTCTTGATTTCAGTAATTCAGGCATCCTTGTTTTAGATGAAAATCAGATTATTTGTACCTTATTCAGGATTGACAAACAAGGCAATTGTTTAGAAGAGATAAAATCCTATTTTTCGAGGAATATTGAAATAGTCTCGTCCTTAGGACGAGATGATCTTAGAAAATTTCTATACACTTAATAAATTAATTGCTAACCAGGGTTTTCTATAAAATTCTAAAATAATTAAATATGAATAAATCGCATTTATCAGTAGTATTTATTCCATTTCAGATAAAAGATTTATCAGTGGTTAGAACTGAAATAGAAAAAATTGCAGTAAAGGGTAATTTTAGCTTTTTTGATTCATCAAAATATCATAAATACATAGAAAATCTAATCTGTAATCCATTTAAAGATTGGATAAGTGTCGTAAAAGGAAATTTAGAAAATCCTGATAATAAAGACTTTTACGATAAAGAATATTATTTCTGTATCAGTAAAAATATATTATTAAAAAAGGAAAAGGAATATAGTATTGTTAAGATTGAAAGCAGTCAAAAAGTCTCAGACGGTATTGAGTTTGGAAATAATAAAGTAAAAAAATCTGAACTCACAGAAGGGAAAAAAGAGAAGCCCGAATTTAAAGATTTCAATAACAAAGATTATTACCTAAATGATCAAAATATTTTATTCAAAAAGAATTACGAGATTGTAAATATTGAAAAATTTAAAATTGCTTCAGGTATAAACATGTATGATGAAAATGAAGCACTTTTCTTTGATTTACAGGATGAAATTTTGGTTAATTTAGAATGTAGCGTAAAATACCTTGATTGGCATGGAATAAAAGAAGTAAAAAATGGTATCAAACGTACTTTAAACAATGATAACAGGCATTCAGCTGCTTTTTTAAATATTTATAAAGTTGACACAAAGTATAGTGGAAATGTTTTTGACCTTGATTTTAATTCCCAAAATAAATTTGAATTAAAAATTGATGACAATTGGAGTCTAAGGTATAGTACCAATACCTATGTTGTGATCAATGAATTTGCCAATATCGGCTATTTTGTTTTGGGCATAGAGTATTTAAGCAAAAATGAATTAACAATTGCTGATTTCTCAGGGATTGAATTTTTTAGGTTTTATAATAACAATAGCAGTCGATATAAGATTAAAACATTTGCAATTAGAAAAGAATATAGCTCGCTTGTTATCATAAATAACGAGTTTCAATTTAATTTTAAAAGAGATAAGATAAATTTTTCCGTCAATTTTAATTTGGATGAACACCAAAAGGAAATTAAACTCGAACAACAAAATGGCCGCTCACTATTTCTCAAAAAAGAAGATATAAATGGTTCACAAACGCTATTTCTAAAAGATTCAAAAGGAAAAGTACTCGATTGTTGGGAGAATATAGAACAATATCGAGATAAATCCGAAATAAAAGATGTAAAAAGTTCATCAATTAAGAACTTCACCCTAAAGAATTTGATTGAAGATGAAATCTTTAGTGCAATTAAAGGATCAATTGATATTAAAATTGAAAAGCCCATTTTATTGCATTTGTTTTTTGAAAAATTAAGTGAAATACAAAAGCATAAAGACCTTGAGTATATTTTATACAATACACTAAGAATAAAATCAAGTTCTTCGTCGCCCCATACTGATGTAAAGACTGATTTGTTGACAACGACCTATTCCGGGGTTTCAATTTGTACTTTACCCGAGGGGGCAGCTATTATAGATGCTACACCAACACATCCTGCAGATGTTTTTAACAAATATTTCGCAGCATTTATGATTGTTTTGAATCAGCGAGAGGTTATGATCGATTTTAACGAGAAACTGTCTAATTTAAATTATGACTATTTGGAAGATGCATTGACATTAAAAGAGGATACAAACGCTATTGTTAAAAAGCTAAAAGAATTAAAAAGAAAAATAGAATTATTTAAACTGAAACAGGTCATTTACTCTGTTTCTTTTTACGACGAGATTGTATTATTTTATAAGAAATTGTTTAATTCTTTTGATGTTAAGACGCTTTTAGAAGATAATCAACAATCTGTATCTGAAATATATACACTACTTGCCGATATTGAAAAACAAAAAGAGGAAGAGCAAAGAGAAATTCAAAAGAAGGCAAAAGAATATGAAGATAAGAAAAACGAAGAAAATAATAAAAGGTTAAATAATATACTCTTAGTACTTACGATTGCACAGGTTTGGGCAATTTTATCAGATTTTTTCAAAGACTGCTCGAGTGCTAGTATTGATACCTATTTAATGATTGTAAACATTTGTGCATATGTTGTATTTTTAATATTTATACTCCTTACATTTTTTAATAAAAAATAGATTAGATAACTTGTTTTCAATCATTTTATATTTTGAAAAGCATATAAATGACCCACCATGTTCAAACAAACACCTGGCCCTTACCGACCTCCGCTTAAAATTGTTGATTATATACACCTTACAAGCTCCAAAGAATTTGAAATAACTTTGGAGGATGGAAGATGCTATTTGTTGAGATTTACTTACAATGAAGCAATTTTAAACGACTTTGAGGAATATGAAAATGCAGATTATTATGTTTTAAATATCTTCGATGCAGAGACTGGTGTCGAACTAGACGAAGATGATGAACACTTTCAACAGATTGTAGATGCTGCAAATAATGAAGGATTGGGATAAAAATAATTGACTAATAATAAAATTAAAACAATGGAAAACACAAATCAAAAATTGGATGACCTATTGAAAGTTACTTTTGTTTTCTCGGTGCTGTCTTCAACTGTTGATACCGAAGAAACAAAGGAAATTTCAGAAAGCATCGGAGTAATTGTCATTGAAAGCGTATCGGAGGATTTGATGGAAAGTGCCTTTGAAACTGCTTTATCGGGTACAGAACAGTACGATATTGAAGCTGCAATGGATGCCATTTCAAAAAATCTCGAAGAAGATTTTGAAGCTACTGTTGACTGGGCCGGTGAAAAATTTGACAATTTTGACAGGGAATCTCAATTAAAGGTTTTAACGGCTGTGTATCGTGTACTGCAAGTCGATGGCAAAGTTAGCCAGTCTGAAAGTGAATTTTTAAACCATATCCTCGCTCACGCAAAAATCAGCCTTGAGGAGATTATTGAAGCCGCTCAAATGATTTCCGGTTCTATGGATATCATTGATGGGATGAATGAAACCTTGGAAGAAACTTCGGAGGAATAAGAAAAATAATAGCTGAATTTTTACTATTTTTTCGACTTCTTAGCCTTTTGCTTTGGGAGTCGTTTTTCGTTTTTTATACCAATAATTCAATGAAGATAAATTTTGAATTTCTTCCGCAGGGTGCGAAACTCACTGTTAATGAAACTTATTTCGAGTATAGTGCCTTTAATAATACCCAAAAGTGGTTAAAGGAAAATACACTGATTCTTGATACCGGTAATCTGCTTATGACCGGCGTTATCGATCATCACCAACCAATTCCCGAGGTTGCGGAGAGTTGTGTGACCAGTATTGTCGTACGTGATGCGGAAAAGTATATCGGACATTTGAAAAATCTGGAAGAAGTCAACATTATTACGCATTTTATTCCTGACCTCGATGCAACGGCCTCGGTTTATTTTGCGATACAATTTCTGGAAGGCAAAACATTTGGTGAGAAAGAAGCACTGCTGGCAGATTATGTATTGGAAGTTGACTCAGGAAAACTGAGCATCGACCCCGAAAATCCTTTGGGTATTGCCTCGCTTTGGCTTGCTGTCACCGATGAAAAAACGGAAAAGAGACCCTGGGAAAGGGATAATAAGGCCCTCATCGAGCAAGGAATTGTTTTTTTTAATGAAATTATCAAAACAATGGACAAAATTCCTAATCCAAAACATGCAGATTTTGGCAGGGAGATTCAGGGATTCGATGCCGAGAAACAAAAAATAAATGAAGATATTGTGGCTTATCGGGCCGATTTGAGCGAAAGATCCTCCATTCACAGTGTTAATTTGCTCAATTCAAAGGATGGAGGAACTGCCTATGTCGATGCCATCTTTACCATCAAACCGCAGAGTTTTTTGTGGAAATACTGGGTGAGGGGAGACCGCAAAAACAGTCGGGGCAAACAGGGTTTTATTTTTACCTGTGCACACTGGGAGCGTCGTTCTATTATAAGCGTCGATCCCAATACGTCCTTCAATCTCAAAGGGTTGGGAATTTTAATTGACCGTGCCGAAATTGATAAATTACTGACTCAACACGCAAAAGAGGATATTGAACTAGGATTTCTGGATAATGAAAACAAAAGGCCGGGCCTCAGACCCGGATTTCAACGAAACGACCCCTGGTACGATGGGCGCGGTTTTCAAAATTATACCATCATCGATGCGCCGCGTGCGGGTACACAACTGACTGAGCATGAACTTGAAAATCTGATGCTGAATGTACCCTTGTGGACATATTATGGGGAAGCAATCGATCAAAAAGCAACTCATTTAAGTCTGGATGAATTACTTGCGCTGCCGGCACCAATTTTCGAGGGAGCCGATCCTCTGGACAGTTTGCTGTTGCCTGATAATTTTAATGAAACTGAGCTTGACCCGCATTTTCAGCAAACTTTTATGGAGATTTTGTTCCGGGCCAAACGTTTTTCGAGGGCAGATTTGCTGCAACAGCTTCGCTATAAAAACGTTGCATCAAAGTACACGCAGGCGCTTGCCATTGCATTGAACTCGCTCGATACACTCAATTTCGGCGATTTAAAAGAACAATACTGTGTCTTAATTTGTGAAAATCTTGAAGCTCAGGCCATCATCTCTTTCCTTGAAAAGACCGAAGATTTATCTGCAACAGCTTTTAAGCGCTGTATTTCAAAGGTCGAAAAATATATTGCGAAGGAAGATCAATTTTCCTTCTTTTTCAGGCTCCAACAGCAGCATCCAAGGGCATTCTACTCAGTAGAAAAGGGTAGGGCAGTGGCTGCTTCCATACAATCCTTTCTTTCGACCAATTTTGTCAGCAATGAAACAATGTTTGAACTGCCCTTGTATGCATTCAACAATTGTAAAAATTATTTCGACGATATGCTCACCCATCAACAGCTGGGCGAAAAATCAATTAGTACAGAATTTAAGGCATTTACAGCAAATGATTTTAGTTCAATTTTTACGGAATCCGGCTTAGGAGCTTCCCTGAAAAATTTATTTCAGGATTTTAAAGTTTATAAAGATGCCTTATTGAAAAATTATCTGGGCAAAAATGCCGAACTAATTAAAGAAAGCCGAAATAAGATTATCCATCATTTACGCGGCCTGCAGGCGAAAAAAATTAAACAGTACAGCACAGAGGAACTATTAAAACTTGACTTTGAAAGCTTACAGGAATTAATTTTATTATTAAAATCTTCACCAAACGAAGATGTACAAAATTTTATCAATATTCTGGGCTTTTTGCAGAATTTAGCTGCTTTGGAACATCTATTTAACAGGTTAGACAATTTTTCGAAATTGTGCGATGAGCATTACCATGAGTTATTCGAAAATTCAGCCTTTTTTAATCAATTAAATGAACTCAGTTATACACTATTTTATTCCCAGAGTATTTATCTGCAATCAAGTATCAGTGATGATTCCGAGCCGCTTTTGAAATCTGTGCTCAATCAGCTCAATAATATCAGGACCATTCACGATTCGAAATTGAATATCGATTTGTCGGCGCTCTGCGATGCTACAAGTCGTTTTATTTTAAATTTAATTTCAGAATTAAGTTTACCATTTGAAAATCCAGACCAGAAACTTGACGAATGTTTGAACCAGTATTATCTCATTTGTGGAACAGGAGGCATTATTCAAAACCTTGAGAATTTACCTTATTTCTACCGGCAGCTCTGGCTCGATATTTTTACTGCTTACAAAAGATTTTATTCCGAAAAAATTGTCTTTTTGCGTGAACAGATTATCCGACTCACCGAGTTGACCGACTCTACCGAAGAGCAGAAAGCTGCCGACTTATTCGATAGTCTCTATGTTCAGCTCATCAACGAATCGGTAAAATATGACTGGCAGGAACTGAAGGATTATGTAGATGCGGGTAATTTTGATGCCGGGCATTTTTATGATAAATATTTCTACTGGAAGAAATTGAATCATGAAAAATCAGACAATTTTAAGGAATTGGCAAAGTACAATTCTGCCCTGAGATTTGCTTTGGGAAATGTCTCAACTTTTAATGAAAAACTTGTGCAGCAGCTACCCGGTATCGGATATACTGATAAAAACCATGAAGCAGATAAAAATTTGTTTATCGAGCAAAAATTCGATCAACTTATTTCGCATTTGCCCAATAAATTTTTGCATCAGTGTTTCGAGTATATCAGTACACTTTATATCAACCGATTTGATGTTGCTACTGCAGAGAAAGGTCTATTTAGTTATAGTACGCGTTTCCCCTGGTATTATCGCTTATTCACAAAGACCTATGTAGTTAGATTTCTGACCCTGTTTTTAGTTTTTATGCTTATTATGGCTGGTATTTTCGATGTTGCAACCTATGAAATTGAGAATATTACTGAAAATGCTCCTGCTGCCGATTTTGTTAAGAATTTACTTGGAGAACAGGTTTTCACTGTATTACACTATTTCAGTTCCGGCTTCTGGATTGGATTGCTCTGTATAAGTTTTGTATTGCCATTTTTGGTGCTGATTGTTTTATCGAAAAATCTGATTTTAAAGAAAAGCTTTGAAAAAGGTTTGAAATTGAAGTTTTTGGAAATTATCAAAAGCATCGAATCGAATAATAGCAATTTGCTGTATATGTCATTTGTTATCCCATTGCTTTTTGTAGTACTTCAAATGACGAGCAGCGATACCATTGGTATGATCAATAATATAACAGGAATCAGGCTTTTAAGTACTTTTATTATTGTAATCGGACTCACAATCGCAGCTGTTTTCATGCATGTGCGCGAGAAAAATAAATACAAAGGCATCAATTGGGTAATAAAACGAACAGAACATATGTTTTGGCTGCATCTTTTGCAAGCTATGCTCATTACAGTGTTTATCATCGATATTTTGTTAAGACTTGAGATCAATATTAGCAATTTTCCTACGCATGATGACCTTTTTTCTGTAGGTATTTCCAAGTTCATCAGGTTCGAAATAGGACCATTCGATTTTATTGTAATGCCCATATTTACGGTAATGGTGTCTTTACTTACGCTTTTCTTCAGCTTCTTTATTGATAAGGTATTGGGGAATAAATAGATAGAAAAATCCCACATCGTCATGGTATCAGATGTGGGATCTTATTTAAGCTTCTTTATGATGCTGCTTCCATACGCTAGTGCTTCGGATATTGGGAAGCTGACTGCGTCGCGATTTAAAAATCTGTGAAAATTCGTATAGTCGGCTTAATAGACATTTTTCAGGACTCTCTGCTAAATCAATGAGATATTTCTGTTTAGCTGATTTTTCTCTTGATCGTGCAAGGTCGTTGATCGTTTTCGAAAGACCCTTGGGTAAATGAATGTTTGTAAGTTCCATTTTTATTAAAAAATGATTTTTTGTAATTTTCAGATTTACTTATGCTCCAGCCTGTACACCTTCTCAGCATGTTTGTAAGCCCATTCCTTGCTGAGACTTATTTCCTTGGTTTGCTTTGTATTATAGAGCTGCATCTGATCGGTGTAGTGCTTTGAATCGGGATTGTTACTGCTGCCATAACACATGATACTGCGCAATTGCGGCAGACTGCCATCTTTTTTGAAACGACTGAGCAGAATATAACTTTCTCCGGCATTGATTCTTCTTTTCCCTTGCTGATAAGGCGCGCCAACCTTTGCATTCCACATGTCAGGGCCGCCACAGACAGGCAGATCTACATTTCCACGCTGATGTCTTTGAAATTCGCCCAATGGAACACAGAGCTTGCCAAAATCTTTGATGATTTCTTCTTTAGCTTTACGAATGCCATTAACAAAATAATCGATTTTGTAAGCTGGTTCTTTTACAAAACGTGCTTCAATTTCATCATTGATAGAAAAATAAGTGCCATAAATCCATTTGAAAACCAATGTGGCATTGGTATCGCTTTCAATTCCCCTTCGGGTTTTACTCCAGGTTTTCATCACCTGAATAGCATCGGCAATGTCAGGATATTTGGTATGATCGAGATGAAATACCTCTTCGAGATCGAAATTTTTAAAGGGAGCCACCACTCTTTTAGGATAATGCTCATCGTACTTAATTTCCAAAAAATCGTTCCAATCTAGCTTTTTACCTTTTTTCTGCTCCATAATTTCGTAAAAACGGAGACTGCGATTGGTTTCGTTCAGGGCAAAGGAAACATTTTTCTGGCAGGGCAGGGGTTTAGGATTTTCTTCCTTTGCAGTCATCGAGTAGGAAGTGTTATTAACCTCAAAAACATAACCGCAATCGGGATTGAGCACATGTGGCAGAGAGTCATGCGGCAGATAATCCTTCCACAGCGTTTTCATAGTATTTCCCGGAACAGTGCCGGTCCAGTTGTAGCCATGTGCTCTGATGGGCATGGCCCCATTGCTCACGCAATAGATCGTGTCGAAACGGTCGGCATAGGTGATGAACTGATTGATAATGCCCTTGATTTCAAGCGCTGCTCGAAATTCCGTAAAATTCCTCGCGCGATTCATTTTGTACCATTGTTCCACACTTTTAAGGGTCATATTGCTGGCCAAACGGATGGCAAAAATTCCTTTTTTGTTCTTGTAAGTGGCTCCGTAAATACTCCACCATCTTTTTTTGCCAATTGTAAGCACAAATTTCTTTTGATCGGGCTTTTTGGAGAGATTTACCGAAAGCTTCGCCCTTTTCGATTCAAGTTTATAAGATTTTCCATCCACTAAATAGTGATTTTTCTTTTTGGGATCGGATTCCAATTGGAAAATATCAATGGCATCGAAATAATTGGTCGTATGGGCCCAACCCAGATTCTCATTGGTGCCATGAAAAATAGATACAGCCCCATGAAAGGTCGCTCCTACAATGTTCAACCCTTCTTCACTATGCAGATGCGCCTCGTACCAACTCATAGGCCCTTCGAGCGGCTGATGTGCATTGCAATCGAGGTACACATCGCCATCTTTGGTGATTTTTGAGTTCATAGCCAGGGCATTGCTCCCTCTCGACATCTGGTCGTAACGCAACAATGGCATCGATTCATTTACAACACTGGTGATAGCGCCCTCTACACCAGTCATAAGTGCCATACTCAGCATATAACCCGCAATGAAATCGGTTGGGCGTATGGGTAAAAGACTTTTATAAATGATTTTGCCCGGATTTTTCTCGATCCAGTCATTCGCAGCTGCAGCACCGGCTACCAGTAGTTTTTTGGTTTCAGGCGATAGGTCTGATTCGTAATGATTTTTGATAAAATCGGGAACACCAAGTAGTTGCACAGCATAATCAATCTTAGCGCCCTCTTTACCCAACATCAGTCCAAGTTTACCTCTTGCGAGTAATAGCCCCCAAAGCACCGTTTTGTAGTCATCTTCAAGTGCACAATATACCAGGCCATAAGAGCAATCGGCATCTGTTTTTCCGAAAATATGCGGCACGCCAAAACTATCGCGTACAATTTCGACGGAATATTTATTTTGTGCATTTGCGTTTGACAGGAAAAATAAAAGAAAAAACCCGAGGCAAATATTTTTCAGCATAGTTTTGGGATTGAGTCGGTTCAGTAAATCAAATAATGATTTTGAAAATATTGGATAAAAAAGGCCTGTTAAATTACTAGTCTTCCAGATAAGGATCATATTCTTCACTCAATTTATAACCGAGTGAAATAAGTTTTCTGCCAACGAAAGTGATTGAATCAGTATAAATTCTATCCAAAAAGTTGCACTGTATTTCCTCAAAATCTTTGTCTTCTTCATCAAGACCAAAAATGCCACCCTCTCCCTCATTCAGCATTTTTCGAAGCATTTTTTCGCATCTTTTATTCAGGAACATCAGATAAATTTCTGTTTCACACATAAGATTGTGCACCCAGCCATAAATGGTGTAATCATAATCTCCATCTAAATAGTATAAGTCATAAGAATCAACTGTAAAATTATATTCACTGAATGAATCTTTTGCTTTATCAATAGCCTTATCGAGTATTCGTAAAATTTTTTCAATAACAAGATTGTATTTAGGATTTTCTCTTTTGGTAAATCCAAGTTCGGCATTTAATGTATCGAAAAAAGTCAAATTTCCAGGATTTTCAAGCTGTATAGTTTTGGAAGCTTCATTGACCATTTCAAGAAACTCTTGTTCGCTGAGGATGACAATTTTTGGATTGGCCTTAGCTTTTTCGAGTTTACTGCCTGGGTCTTCACCAACAACCAGATAATTTAGTTTGGAATTTACACCCGAAACAACCTTGCCACCATTTTTTTCGACAAGTTGAATAGCTTCATCCCTTTCAAAAGAAGAAAGTGTTCCTGTAAATAGAAAACCTTTATCCTTTATTTTATTGATTGTTTTTTCAGATTTTAGCTCAGTTTTGACAGTTTTATTTATTTCAGTTTCGGCAATTTTGTGATAGTTTTTGCCAACCTTATTTCTCAGGGCACTATTGTCTTCATACCACTCTTTTCGAAAAACCTCGGGTATAAATAAATATCCAAAACCTACATGATAAATTTCACCTTCTGAATAGTTCACCATAAATCCTTTATAGTAATTACCATTTAAATATGTGGTATTGATAATTTCATTTTCTAAATAGGGCGAATAACCATTTATATTGATATAGCCCTCGCTAACCGGATTCAGTTGACTAAAATATTCGCTTGCTTTGCAGAAATTATAATCCCAGTGGTCATTCCCTTTTAGATTGAATGAAATATAGACATTACCAATACCATCGTAAAAATTGTAATAGTTGTCCAGGTTGATCTTGTGTAATTGTTTAATCAATACTTCTCCAAGTCCCACAAGATTTCCTGTGTAGGGTTCTATTTCATCACCTGTGATAAGTTTAATAGGATTTATTAAGCCCTCATTAGGAAATTCAAAGATGTAAAAATCAATATTTACATCAACTTTAGCCAACATCGACTCGCAAAACTCAGCGATGTTTTTTTTCATAATTTTCAAGCTCTTTATGGGAATAGCTTTATGTTTGTCATCATAATCAAGCCGAAACCAAATTCTGGCATTGAAATAATAATAGTCTGACATATTTTACTATTTAGATTTGAATTGATTTACAGGATAACCCAGAAACAGGTCGGAATTCTTCCATCGAAATTGTGAATAATATTGCTTGTGTTGCTGTAACGACCTTGGTAGAGGTATTTTCCATCGAAATTATAGAGAATATCACTTGTATTGGTATATCGGCCTTTGTAGATATATTTTCCGTCGAAGGTGTAAAGAATATCACTTGTGTTGGTATAACGCCCTTTGTAAAGATATTTACCGTCCCAGGTGTATAGAATATCGCTTGTATTGGTATATCTTCCTTTGTAGATATGTTTTCCATCGAAGGTGTACAGAATATTACTTGTATTGGTGTACCTTCCCTGATACAGGTTTTTACCGTCCCAAGTGTACAGAATATCGCTTGTATTGCTGTAACGCCCTTTGTATATGCGGGTTTGAGCGCTAAGGCTTAATGCAGAAAACTGCAATGCGATGATAAATAAAAGGAGGAAATAGAATTTAGTTGTGCTTTTCATATGTATTGTTTTAGATGCTGTAAATATAAAAATAATTTGAATAAGGTGTTTGTGTTAGTGAATTAGAAAATGTCTCGTCTGAATGACGAGTTGTAAAGGAAAGAGTTATTTTTCAGACGATGAAGGGAAAAGTCAGGGGATTAATTTTAGTCGCTAGTATAGAAGATACTAGACGCTATTTTTATGATGTCATAAAGCTCACAGTCTAGAGTCTCTAAGTCTTATTATTTACACTCCCCATTTTTAAAATTTTTCTCCACCAATTCCACTTTTTATCAAAGAATAATGATATTATTGCAAATAGGAAAATACCAATCAAACCTCTGAAATAGTAGTCAAAATGGAAAATACAGATAACCCAAATATCGAAAATGATCTTCCTGTTCAAAAGGAACAGATAAACAATCAATTGCCATCGCTAGCTAGTTTTTTTGCCAATTTCTGGACAAATAAAACAGCGCATCAATGGATTATATTTCTCTTTGCTTTTCTGCTTTATAGCAATACGATTGGGAATAAGTATGCGATAGATGATGTAATGGTTATACAGGAAAATAAATACACAAAAAAAGGCCTAAAAGGAATGTATGGTATTTGGTTTAAAGATTCCTTTGCTGGTATTTATGGTGATGATAATAACACTGTTTCTGGTGGTCGTTATAGACCACTTACAATAGCATCGTTTGCAATTGAAAATCAAATTTTTGGTAAGGTTTTAAAAAATAACAGCGGAAAAAACCTCCCTATTTATCTTAGAATACCTGAGGTAAAATTTAAAAATGTAATGTCAAAATTAGAAAATCCTAAATTTGAGATCACAGATCAGAGGGTTGAAATGATAGATGGTAAACAGCAAAAGGTACTTGCAGTAATAATAGAAGTTAGTCCTGGCAATAGAATCCCGGATGCTGAGGCTGATGTTGTTTACGAAGGTAATCCTCATATTAGTCATGCAATAAATGCCTTACTTTTCGCTCTACTTTGCTTTGTATTATATTTATGGATTTATAAAATGTTTGATACAAAGGAAACAGGCAGTCAAAAAGCTATGTTTATTGCCCTCGTTGCCTCTATATTGTATGCTGCTCATCCTTTACATACAGAGGCCGTAGCAAACATTAAAGGTAGAGATGAAATTGTAGTGACTTTATTATCTATTCTTGCGTCTTATTGGGTACTAAAGTCAATAAACTCTCAAAGGTACTTGTTATATATGTCAGCATCTGTGTTAGCTTTTGTTTTGGCATTATTCACAAAGGAAAGCGCAATCCCATTTATAATTATTATACCTGTCTCGATTTTTATTTTCTTTAAAGATGTAAATTTTGGAAGAATTATTCTTAAAACAACTCCTTTTTTAGCGTCTGTATTTTTATTTTGGTTTGCTGTACGCGAACCAATATTAAACTGGAAATCAAAATCTTTCCTTGCGATAGAACTGATGAATGATCCTTTTCTAAAATTGTCTCCTAAAAATGATAAGGAAAAGCATTACTTACCCTTTACGAGTAATGAGAAGAACGCGATGGTACTTTATACATGGGTAGAATATCTAAAGTTACTTGTAGTGCCGTACCCGCTTACAAATGACTATTATCCAAAACATATTGGAGTTAAAGAATTTCAATCTAGACCTACTTCAGGTAATAACATTACAGAGATGAGGAATGAAGATGGTAGTGTTAGATATATTGTAGATGATTTGCCAGAATTTAGCACCCCAAAGGTTATCTTATCAATTTTATTGCATCTTATAATGGCTATAATTGCAATTTATGGTCTAATTAAGAAAAGGTCTTATTCATTTGCTCTAATCTTTTATGCTGCTACCTTTTCTGTTGTTTCAAACCTATTTTTCCCAATAGGCACCCTTATGGCTGAACGATTTCTTTTTATGCCATCAATTGCCTTTTCTTTAATTTGTGCAATTGGTCTTGCTGTTTTTGTTTTCCAAAAAAATGATGAATTATCATTAACTAGGGTTAAAATTACAGTTGCTATTTTGACAATTATTTTAGCCTTTTATACGTCCATAACATTTAAAAGAAATTTTGACTGGTATGATAATTTTACCTTGTTTTCAAAGGATGCTACAGTCACAAAAAATAGTGCTAAATTAGAAAATTCACTGACATCTATTCTTCTTGAAAAAGCTGGAGATAAAGATTTACCAATAAGTGAAAGAGAATTGCTCTGTAAGAAGGCAATCATTCATGGAACTAATGCAGTTAGTATACACCCCTCATATCATATAGCATGGTTATTATATGGTAATGCATATTTTTTAATGGGTGGTGTAAAGGAATATGAAGCTGACAGTCTTAAAAAAAATGGTAACATAACGGCAAATCTTAAATACAATGAAGCTTTAAATTTGTACGGAGAAGCATTTAGGGCATATAAAAATGTTAGAATTATCCGTCCAATTTATGAAGATGTGTCATTTAATTTAGTTGAAAAGTACAGAATTAGAGGTAACCTTTATGGGAAAATTAATAAAATTATAGAATCAATTAAAGATTTTGAGTCAGCAAATATTTCAGCCAAAGAAAAAAATATTGAAGTGTTAAGATTATTGGCATCCGCCTATGGAATTGCTTCATTAAATAGTCTAAAAGATTTAAAACCTGAAGAATCTGATCAATTTCATAGAAATTGTATTTTAACTCTTAATAAAGCTGAGGCTGTTTTGCCTAAGTATGTTTTAAGCACAATTTCAAGCCTTGAAAAAGCCAATCGCGAAATGGCTAAGGAGGACAAGGAGCATAAAGATATTTATTTGAGTAGGGCAGAGGAGCTCGCGCAGAAGTTGAAGGCGATAAAGTAAATTTAAAATTGTATAAGGTGCAAATAGCAAGGCTTTTAAGCAGATTATCAGTCTCGTGTTTCGGACGAGATCAGATGGTTTTTATTATCTTTCATTTATAATCATATCATCACTAAGTGATTATTAACCATCCACTCCTGTGGTATTGAAAACGTGGAGGCTAAAGCCGTCCTGATTTTTTTAGCCTTTCGGCTAATGGGTGACTTGGCGATCTTTGCGTCAATGTAGATTTGGGTGGCTTTGCGGCTTTGCGTGAAATAGCTGGGTTCTTCAATACAGGGGTTAAAACCACCTGCTCCAATGCTACTGAAAAAGCGGAGGCTAAAGCCATCCTGATTTTTTTAGCCTTTTGGCTAATGAGTGTCTATACGATCTTTGTGTCAATGTAGATTTGATCGGTCTTAGCGCCTTTGCGTGATATAGCTGGGTTCTTCAATACAGGGGTTAAAACCACCTGCTCCAATGCTACTGAAAAATCGGAGGCTAAAGCCGTCCTAATTTTTTTGCCTATCAGCTTATGGGTGACTTGGCGATCTTTGCGTCAA
>JBIPOO010000447.1:0-5302 GCA_044379045.1 Saprospira sp. | reverse complement strand
AGAGCATGTGCACCTCATCTATGATATATATTTTATACCTGCCACGCTGTGGAGCAAATCGCACCTGCTCAATGAGCGCACGGATGTGCTCAACAGAATTGTTCGATGCAGCATCGAGCTCATGTATATTGAGTGAAGCATTTTCGTTGAAAGCCTTACAGGATGGACAAACATCGCAGGGCTCAGTCTCAGAAGTTGGCTGCTCGCAATTGAGAACCTTTGCCAAAATACGGGCACAGGTTGTTTTGCCCACACCACGAGGACCACAGAACAGGAAGGCATGCGCCAGGTGATTATTCCTGATGGCATTCTTCAAGGTGTTGGTGATATGTGCCTGACCGACTACGCTGTCGAAACGTATAGGACGGTATTTGCGGGCAGATACTACAAAATTGCTCATGTTGTGTTTTGGGTTTGGCCAGGTTATTTTGCTGACTTTAGGCAAAGATAAGATTTATTTGAGGCAATTGCAAGTGGAATTTTTGGTTGAGTTGATTTTAAAAATCATAGGCCAAGAATGGCATCAATGCCAAAAGCACCCAAAAAGAATTCCTTTGTAATTCAATTTTGCATATTTTTTCAACGAGAAAATCTCTAACTCAAGCCCTTTAAGGACGATTGCCAAAGGCGATTATCCACTATTCGAATGAGCGATAGTTTAACTATACTTTCGACTTTCCTCTAAGAATCTTTCATCTTACTGAACCACAATAACCTTTGTCTCTATGCTATTCCCCTGATTATCTATCAGATTCAGATAGTATAAGCCATTACCTGTCCAAGTCGATAAATCGATAAAAAACTGTTGTTGATTTACTGCCTGCGTAAACACTGTTTGCCCCAAGGCATTGTAAATGCGTACTGTGTAGCCGTTCATCAGCTCAAAATTGCCATTGTCGATCGTGATATGCGTACGTGCCGGGTTTGGATAAATTTTAATATCTCTGACAATGATATTGCTTTCCTCGTTTTTAGGATTTTCATATAAATCCCCTGATTTGCCCCTTAAGGCAGTCACAGAATTATCGCGACATCTTTTGAAGATAACATTCACCGTATCAGATGCCGAACAGCCATTCTGTGTGCTGACCGTCACGGAGTAGGCGCCGCCAGTATTAACATTGATGGTCTGAGTAGTCTGCCCTGTATTCCAAAGATAGGTCGTTCCGTTGATTCCGGCATCCAACAAAACGATGGTTCCCCTGCATACAGACAGGTCACTTCCAAGATTCACATTAGGTCTGCTGACCACCGTAACGGTGACATTAGCTACACCAGAACACCCATTTTGATCTGTGCCAATAACTTCATAAATTCTGGTTTTTAATGAGTTGGCAATGACTGTTGCCCCTGTTGTACTGCTCAGCCCTACGGCAGGAGACCAACTATAGTTCAATGCTCCCAAGGCAGTTAAAGTGGTAGATTGTCCTTGACATATTGTGACAGAATTTGCATTTACTATTGGATTGGAATTCACCAAAACGCTAACCTGCCCAGTTGCGGTACATCCATTTTGACCACTTACCGTCACCGTGTAGATTGTACTTGTTATAGGCCTGGCAATAGGATTGGCAATTGTCGCATTAGAGAGAGATGCCGCAGGACTCCATGCATAGTTCTGTCCACCACTGGCAAAAAGGTTGACTGTATTGCCGGCACAAATTGACGTGTCATTGCTTTTTGTGATAATAGGTATTGGCAAGATGGTCAGATTCAGCGTAATCGTAGAATCACAACCCACGGCATTTCTCAATGTCTGTGTGTAAGTCCCCGATTGTATATAGGTCTGTCCATTCAAAACATATGACTGACAAGCAGTTTGAGTGAGGGTGCTGCTGCTGGGCTGATTTATTCTAAGACGCAAGGTCACAATCGTAGTGCATCCATTCGGAGTAGTCTGATTCACGGTGTAAACTCCCGAACTGCTGTATGTCTGTCCGTTAAAGATATAAGGTCCACAGGACGTTGCATTGATATTAGAATTAGATAAAGCTCGAATCTGCAAGAGTATCGTCAAGGTTGAATCGCAGCCAAACTGGTTTTGCAAGGTTTGGACATAGGTACCACTTTGCACATAGGTTTGACCATTCAATGTGTAAGATCCGCAGTTTCTGACTCTGATTGTCCTTTGTGTAGGCTGACGAATCGTCAGATTTAAAGTAATGGTCGAATCACAACCCGCAGCATTGCTTCTGATTTGTGTGTAAGTTCCTGATTGAGTATATGTCTGTCCATTCAAGGTGAAAGAAGAACATGCTGATTGCGTAACAGTACTTGTTGATGGCTGAAGTATTGTCAGATTTAAAGTAATCGTTGAATCACAACCCAATGCAATGGTTCTGACCTGCGTGTAAGTTCCTGATTGGCTGTATGTCTGTCCATTCAAGGTGAAAGAGGAACAAGCTGATTGTGTAATAGTACTAATTGATGATTGAATAATCGTCAGATTCAAAGTAATCGTCGAATCACAACCTGCAGCATTGGTTGTTACTTGTGTGTAAGTTCCTGATTGGCTATATGTCTGTCCATTCAAGGTGAAAGAAGAACAGGCAGATTGCGTAAGAGTACTTGTTGATGACTGAAGAATCGTCAGATTCAAAGTCAATGTTGAATCACAACCAGCAGCATTGGTAATGACTTGCGTGTAAGTCCCCGACTGGTTATAGGTTTGTCCGTTCAAAGTGAAAGAAGAACATACTGATTGCGTAACAATACTTGATGATGGCTGACGGATGGTCAGATTCAACGTAATCGTCGAATCACAACCGGCTGTGTTGGTTCTGACCTGTGTGTAAGTCCCCGATTGGTTATAGGTCTGTCCGTTCAAATTGAAAGAGGAACAGGCGGTTTGCGTAACAGTACTTGCTGATGGCTGACTGATGGTCAGATTCAAAGTGATGGTCGAATCACAACCTGCCGCATTGGTTGTAACCTGTGTGTAAGTTCCAGACTGGCTGTATGTCTGTCCATTCAATATGAAAGAAGAACAGGCTGATTGTGTCAAAATACTTGTTGATGGCTGAAGAATTGTCAGATTCAAAGTGATGGTCGAATCACAACCCGCAGCATTGGATGTGACTTGCGTATAAGTTCCAGACTGTCTGTATGGCTGTCCATTCAAGGTGAAAGAAGTACAAGCTGATTGTGTCAAAGTACTTGATGATGGCTGACGGATGGTCAGATTCAAAGTAATCGTCGAATCACAACCCGCAGCATTGGTTCTGACTTGTGTGTATGTTCCTGACTGAATATATGTCTGACCATTCAAAGTGAAAGTGGAACAGGCGGATTGTATAATTGTACTTGATGATGGCTGACTGATGGTCAGATTCAAAGTGATTGTCGAATCACAACCGGCGGTGTTTGTTCTGACCTGAGTGTAAGCACCCGACTGGTTATAGGTCTGTCCGTTAAAAGTGAAAGAGGAACAGGCAGATTGCGTAACAGTACCTATTGATGGCTGACGGATGGTCAGATTTAAAGTGATGGTCGAATCACAACCCACAGCATTGGTTCTGACCTGCGTGTAAGTTCCTGATTGGCTGTATGTCTGGCCATTCAAAGTGAAAGAGGAACAAGCTGATTGTGTAACAGTACTTGTTGATGGCTGACGAATCGTCAGATTCAAAGAGATAACAGAGTCGCAACCGGCAGCATTTTGTCTGGTTTGGGTGTAAGTTCCTGTTTGAGTGTAAGTTTGGCCATTGAGCGTGTAAGAACCGCAGGCATTTTGATTGAAAGTTGAAGAGGTGTTTGCACAGGTTACAGGGCAATTGTTGCTCAATGCAAAATTTACATAAGTACCCTGAGTACCGGTACCATTGCAGGAACAAAGTGTACCATTAAATGTTCCCTGATTGGCATCCCATCCACCACCGGCATCGCAGATGTCTACATTTGGGCCAAAAACTGAATTTTGTAAAATACTTGTTCCGCTAACAACAAATCTTCCACCACAATTTAGTGAAGTGCTTACATTAGTACTTGAAAGAATGTATAATGAACCACAAAAAACGTTATGACCATTCATAATCAGGTTAGTTCCGGATGCCGTAAATCTGTTTTGAACAGATGTAGGACCTGAATTGGTAAATTGTAAACTTCCACCAACATTACCCATGTTAATTCCAGATGAACTTGTCGAACCTCTAACATTAAGCCTGTTATTCTGATTAAAAACAATATTTTCACCACTTGAGGCCTGTAATATTAATGCGTCTGAAATATTAACAGTGCCATTATTTGTAAACAAAGCATCGTCTGTGATATTCCAGCTGTAACAACTCACATTTGCTGAAGATGCAACGGTAATATTATTGGCGATACCAGCACCAGAATTAATCTGATTTGTACAATTAAAAACAGCATTAAAATTGACATTTACAGTTGAAGCCGATCCTGAAAAATAGATAGGCGCATTAAAGGTTGCAGGGCCATTAAAATTAAAAGTTCCAGCCAATAAGTAAGCAGAACAATTGACTGTAAAATTTGCGTTAGGATGATTTGTAAAGTTAACATTATAACCATTATGATAACCGAGATTCAGATCATTGCACAGCACCGTACCATAATTATTAAAAGAACCGGTAGCATTTGTTCCCCACATAATAGAATTGGCAGAAATACTCCCATAATTGATCAAATTGGCATTTTGGGCGGTATTTACTATCATGGAGCTGATATTTAAAGTTCCCTGATTACAAAGTGTTGCCCCGTTTGAGAGACTGATAGTACCTGTTATTGTTACACCAGATGCAATACATACGACACCTGAACTTACAGTCAAGTTGTTCTGGTTGGATGAAATCAGCGTAGTGCAGTTTTGACATTGAGCTGCTACTCTAGAAAAGTTGAAAATGCAAAATATAAATAGCAGTAATAAAATTTTAGGATAATTCATGGTATTTTCTTTATGTAGTTCAGCTTATAATAAAATTCTATACTTATACAAAAATACATTTTTTTTCATAAATCCCTTGTTTACAATATATTTTTTGGCATATAATGCTAATTATAAAAATAACTCATGGAATAAGTTCATGAGTTTAAAGTCTTAAATAATCATAGGGATTTAAAGATTTTTTATCTCTTGTAATTTACGCAAAGCTGACAAGTCTTCCAACTGAATAGCTGATTTTAGCTCAATTTTTTTCATTAATTTCATACTGAAAATTTCACAAAGCAACTGTGTGCTTTTTTCAATACCAAAGTGGACCGCACACATTTCTACAATAAAAAAGGGGCATTAAAAAATTAATGCTCCTTTTTCATTCCTTTGGTGTTAGTAAGAAATTTACTTCTT
>JBIPOO010000281.1:0-4914 GCA_044379045.1 Saprospira sp. | reverse complement strand
TTAAACGATATGTTCAACGGTGAGTTCACCTGCACTTTCTCGGTTGACAATCCCGATCTGATGAGCATCAAAAATGATGATGGCACCGAAATAACTTTGGCCATAGTGAATCAGTTTGGTTCCACTATTGCAGAGCCAACCGGAATTTTGGTCAATTAAAAAACCTATAGAAATAAAATTGCTAGCATTGACCAAAGATTCCAAAGCAGATTTTTTGATTACAGGAGTCAATGATTTACTTCTAATCAAAAAATTTGAACAATCTGAAATTCTTAGTTGTGCTGAAATTGAAATAAAAATCAAGTAAATTTCTCTACTCTTTTCTTACCATCTCCACTTTCTCAATCCCTATCCCTTTAATCCTCATCACATAAAGCCCCATCTCCAGACCTGAAATATTAACTTGCGGCCTGTCAGAACTAAGATTTTCAAAAACAAGCAGTTTGCGCCCTGTTAAATCATAAAGCTCGGCAGTAAGATTTTCGCCAGTACTGTTTTCAATATGGATAAAATCAGCGGCAGGATTTGGATAAAATCTTAGATTATTTTCTGTGTTCTGTTGAACTGCCGTTGGTGCAGTTGACCCCAGGTAGTGAAAAGTCACGGTGTTGTTTCCTGAATTTGGTGAAACCAAGGAATCATTTTCCGTATTGTAGTAAATATCAGCTGGATTGCTAAGACCGCTCACCGCCACTGTAGGGGCAGCTGTAAATGTACTGTCGAAACGATGTACCGATTGTGTGCTCCATGCCGACACATAATAGTTTCCGTTGTTGTCACGTACGATACCATCGCAATTGCCCAGAGTTGTTGCCTTTAGTTGAGCTGCTGTTGAATCGGCCAGGGAAGCCTGCATAATTGGCGCATTAGTACCCCAGGTAACCCATATTATGCGTTGATTATTGCCATCGAAGATGATGCCATTGGGGCTCTTGGCAAGGCTGTTTATGTAAAGGCTTGAGCTTTGAGCACTGATATTTATTTTATAAATCCGCTTTGTTGAAAAATCGCTCACGTAAAGAAAATTGCCGCCATCGTAGCAGATACCGTTAAGGAAGGTACCCCCTGTGCTGAGGTTCATCACCTGCGCACCGTTTGCAAGACTGAATCCTTTCACCGATCCTCCATCGCAGGCATAGAGCGTATTATTTGCAATCTCGAGCCCATGAGGCCCGCTGCTGATGGAAGTGCTGAAAACCGAAAGCTGACCGCTTGAATCGCGCTGCAGTATCTGGTTAGCCCCATTATTTGATATGAAATAGCGTTTGCCTGCAGGGTCGTACACTACACTCTCTGGACCGTTATAAGTCTGTGAGTGAAGCAGGCCACCAAAACATAGCAGCATTAGTACAAAAATTCTATTCATGGTTTAGTTTTTTAAAAATCTACCCACTAAAGATCTGTATTTTTTTTGGATACAGAAACTTTGTTTGTTATTATTTAGTAAGAGTAGCCTAAGCTGTGTTTTATAAATTTATACTTGCAATTCTCTTAGTTCCTTGATGTATAGGTCAATTGCTTCAACCATTGAGCTAAGATTTGGATTTTTTGGGTCGGGTACCCTGATATCCAATTGCAATTTCCTATCGAGAACTGCCTGTGCGGTAGTTTCGCCATAAGCAGCTATTCTTGTAAAGTTTTGGTTGAAATTTGGAAAGTTTTCATAAAGCGAATCGATACTGATAGGGCTAAAAAAGACCAAAATATCGTAGAACACATTTTCTAGTTCCGATAAATCACAGCTGACCGAAAGGTACATCACCGCTTCAGAAAAATTAAATTCATTTTCCTCTAAAAAACTTACATAGGCTTGTTTGCCCAAATTGGAACAGGGCAGCAGAAATTTTTCTTTCTTTTTGTGCTTAATCAAATGCGGTTTCAAATCCTGCAGTGATCTGGCGCCAAAAAACACCTTTCTCTTGCGATAGGTTGTATGTTTTTGCAGATAAAGTGCTATTGCCTCGGTAATACAAAAATATTTCATTTCGGCAGGCACTTTGAAACGCATTTCCTCACAAACCCTGAAGTAATGATCTACAGCACTTTTGCTTGTAAAAATTACAGCACTGTGCTCTTCGAGATTTACTTTTTGTTTGCGAAAATCTTTGGCAGAAACACCCTGAACCTCGGTGAATGATCGGTAGTCGATCTTAACGCCATATTTCTCAACCAGCTTATCATAAGGTGCCTGATTATTTGGAGTTGTAAGTTGGGTTACCAAAATACTCGACACTGGACGAAATCTGTCTCTCTTTTTTGCCGGTTGCATGCTCAGCCGATTTTTTTTAAATTACAGATAATAACTTGAGTAGAATTAAAACTGGAGCCAACTCTACGCCACAAAGATAAATAAAAAAATGAAATTTATTTTCGAGAATTAATTCCGTCGAAGCGATTGTCATTCTAAAAAAACTATAGATACCGGTTGTTATAAACAGAAATAATCCGGTATAAAGACTAAAAATTTTAATGGATTCGGGCGAATAAGTTAGGAAAAACAATAATGGAGTCAGCACAAGTGCCATTACCCTAAAAGCATTGTTCATCAGAAAATGATTGTAACTGAGCGCCTGTCTGAATGGAAAAACAGTTCCCAAAAGTTTTGACTGCAAATTTTTAAGCGACATAAGGCCTGAAATGCCAGCTATTGAGAGCAGCAGGTTTGCAAAACTCCAGTTGTAATCAGTTTCTAGACTATGCAGATAAACATTTGATCCGACATAAACAAAATGCCCCATTGCAATTGCGAACAAACAATCAGACAATAATTTGTATGGAGTCAACAAAGTTTTTTGGTCCCGAAACTGTTGAAGTGCCGAACTGTTACTAACAAAGGCCTGAATTGTTTTTCTGTTTTCGGCTTTAAAAACCACTGTCTGATAGGCAAAAACAGATAAAACGGCGATTAAGCTAAAGAGCATCCATGCGGGAGGTACCATCTCAGGCTTTTTGTTGATGATGGTCTTTTTCGGCATTTGTCGGTATTCGAATAGTGCCCCGAAAAACTTCTGCATACTCTGCGAATCTTTCTTCTTTACCTTAGCCCCTGTTTTGCTGCCCGATCTTGACAGGTTAAATGGATTGTTAAGGTCCTCCATGTCGAAGGGATTATTCACCGCATAGGAACGGTCTATCGATCCAGCCCTGTAGTTAATTTCATTTTCGAAATTCGCTTTACTGATTTCAAAATTTTCAAAATCGGATTCAGCTAAAGTTTTTTGATTTTGCGTATAAATTAACTGAGGAACTGAGGCAATTTTAACCTCGCCCTTTTTGGAAAGCTCTTCTGCCAGCATTTTATCTTCGCTGTTTTGAGCAGAAAGCAGGCTTGGTACAATAAAAAAACACACCAAAAGCATAAAGCAATTGATTATGGTTTTTTTGAGAGATAATAAAAAGTGCCTGTCGGAGTAAAGCAAGGTAAAACTAAATTTTTGCAAAATTACAAAATGCTTCTTTATTATTGCATTGACAGCCATGCTTTTTTAAAAACATATTTGAGTTAGGACCTTATGCTTCCAATACCTCCATCGAGATGTAGTATCTGTCCGGTCATCCAGGCCGATTTATCGCTAATCAGAAAGCTGGCAAGATTAGCAATATCCTGGGGTTGTCCAATTTTTTTTAAGGGATGTCTCTGTGCATTAGCTTCTTTTTTTTCAGCGGTATTGAGCAGATTTGCAGCAAGTGCAGTATCTGTAAGCGAAGGTGCAATGCAGTTTACCCTTATTTTTGGGGCAAATTCAGCAGCCAATGACCTGCACAAGCCTTCTATTGCACCTTTTGATACAGCTACCTGACTATGAAAGCCAAGGCCCAATTGAACAGCAACAGTAGAGAAGAGAACAATTGAGGCGTTGTCAGATTTTTTAAGCATAGGTAGAGCCGCTTGTATCGTTTTTACGGCGCCTAAGACTTGTAATTGAAAATCTGCTGCAAATTCTTCAGGTTTTATTCTGCCAAAGGGTCTCAGGCTAATAGAACCAGGGCAATAGACTAATCCATCAAGTTGCTCGGGTAGGAATCCAAAATCCGGATTATCGGCAAGAACGTTCATTTTGTGATAACTGATGTTTTGGGTGTTTGGGCATTCGTGATTATTGAATGTCCCATAAACACGATGTCCTTCTTCGGCAAGTTGTAATGCTGTCTGTCGTCCTATACCGGATGAGGCACCTACAATTAAAATATTCTTTTGCATAACTAAGGGTGTTTGTTTAATTATGAGAACAAAAGCAGGTTTCAAAAGTTTATAGGAAACTGAAGCACACAAAAAAAAGCGCAGCCATTTGTGACTGCGCTTTGAATATAGATGTTTGGTTTTGGTCTATTTTATTTTGATCAATTCTTTCACACTGTTGAAATCCTCTGCTGATACCTGAATAAAGTAAACAGCAGCAGGCCATTCAGAAGATGGAATTGAAATTTGGTTGATACCTGTTTGTATCTGAGCATTCTGACTGTATACCAACTGACCGATTGCATCAAAAACACGTACACTTGCTTTACGACCACGTAGTGAAGTAATCTCTACTGTTGCATTGCCAAAGTTTACAGGATTTGGATAAACATTTACAGTTTCACCTGCATTGTCTCTTGTAATTCTGGCAACTACAGTGTGCGTATATTCAAAACTTCCATCATTGTCAATAGTTTTGATGCGATAGTAGTAATCCTGGTTTGGAACAACATTGTTATCTGCAATCGCATAGCTGGTCTGACCCTGAGTATTGCCTGCAGCTGTTTGGGTTGTCAGGTACTCAAAATTCATATTATTTGTACTGCGTTCAATTTCAAAGTGAGATACATTGTCTTCATCTTCGGTAGTCCAACCAACTTCAATGAAACGATTTTCGATTGGAGTAGCATACAGGTCAATGAGTTTGGTATTAAGGAATACGGTAGCACTGTTAG
>JBIPOO010000267.1:0-5363 GCA_044379045.1 Saprospira sp. | reverse complement strand
TCATCGAATCAAGCGCAGCCTCATATAATTTTTTGGAAGACTCATCCAGCCCGGCTACCACCCAATATGCAGCAACCGTTATACCAGAAAGCGGTCCAACGAGTAAGCCTGTTAAGATCCACAAAATACCACCTGCCCAGCTGAGCGGCCAAATCAGAAAAATACCAGTCAGGCAAATAGCAAGTATGAAGAAAAGCGGCCATAAAATGAATTGCAAAACCACTTTATAGGGCGTGTTTACCAAGCTGTTTATTGCCGTAGATATATCCTTGCTTCGATATTTTTCGAGATCCAAGCTCATTTGTTCACAGAGCTGCTCCCATTTTACAATATCAATTTTCATAGGCTTAATTTTAATGCAAATTACATTTTTTTATCAAAATTGATTGTTTAAGCCATAAATTTGAAAAAAAATTGTTTGAATTTTAAAATAAGGGCACAAATGCAAAAACTTTCGGCCTACATCCTTTGCCACAACAGTGAAAAATATATTTCTCAAATCTTGGAAAAACTTCAAATTGTTGCAGATGAAATCTTGATCATAGATAGCGGAAGCAGCGATCAAACAAAGGAAATAGCACGCTCATTTGATAAAGTAAAATTTGTACAAAAACCATTCACAGATTTTAAATCACAGCGCAATTTTGCTGCCGAATGCTGCAAATTCGATTATGTACTTTTTCTCGATTCGGATGAACTGCCAGATGATCATTTCATATTGGGTTTACAGCAATTGAAAAGCAAGGGTTTTAGAGAAGATGCATACGAGGCTGAGCGGCACTGGAATGTTTTGGGCAAAGGGGTTCATGTCTTCTACCCTATTGTTTCACCCGATTACCCGATAAGGCTTTACAACAAAAACATTGTAAATTTCGATAATTCAAGCCTGGTTCATGAGACTCCGGGAGGATATAAAACCAAGGGCAGGCTGCAAGGCAAAATAGCGCATATAACCTTCGAAAATAAAGCAGTTTTAGAGAGAAAACTACAGTTTTACACCGATATTGCCGCGGAGGATTTAATTCGGAAAAATAAAAAATTGAGCCCTTTTAAAGCTTATGCTTCAGCCTTTTCAGCCTTTATCAAGTGGTACATCTTAAAAAAGGGTTTTTTAGATGCTTACACAGGTATTCAATTAGGTTGCTATGCTTACAGATACTCACTTTTAAAATACAAGAAGGCCCTTAGGCTTAAAAACAAAAGAGATCAGTCAACTTCTTCGTAATCAATATATTCTCCATCATCGGACTTTTTATTTGGACGCTTGCTTGTTGGCTTTTGAGTTGGCTGACGGTATTGCTGCTGTTGCATTTCCTGCATTCGGCGCAGCATTTCTTCCATCCGATTAGCATTGGAATGCGCTCTTTGGCGATTTGCATCACTAAACCCAAGCATCAGCGGTCTGATGAGAAAGCGGTAAATCAGAAAACCAAAAAACAGGAGGAATAATGTTCGCATCTTTTCAATTTTACGGAAACAGGAACAAAAATTGGGGCAAATCAAATATAATGACTAATTATGACAAATTGTCAGCCGTAGCAAAGATTTTAGCACTTAAAAATGAAATATCGTCAGGAAATCCAAGGTCGCCTTTAAATACATCCAGTCTTTCGAGTAAAAGCTTATTAAATTCATTCACCGCTAAATTTTCATGCTCCACTGCAAACTCAATAACCCGGTTTTCGTCAAAAAAATCACCCTGCTCATTTCTTAAATCGGTTAATCCATCGGTATAGAGCAGAAAAAAAGCATTATCGTTAAGATATATCTCTCCCCATTCTATGGCGGGCAATTTTTTGAATGCACCCAACACTGTAGATCCTTTGTCGAGCCTGTGTACCTCATTGTTCATAATCATGATTGGCGGATTGTGACCGCAGTTGAGATAGCGAAGTCTTTTTTTGGTACGGTGATATCTGGCGATAAAAAAAGTAATAAACTTATCACCTTTTGTAGTTTTCAGCACTCTTTCATTCAGCAAGGTTGCAAATTCTATTACTGAAAGATATTTTCTGTTAATCAATGCATGCAGGCTGGCCTGAAAATTTGACATTAACAAAGCAGCTGCAATACCCTTTCCGGAAATATCGGCAATACAAAAAGCCATTTCACGTTCACCTAGTTCGATAAAATCGTAATAATCGCCCCCAACTCCTTCGTGTGGATGATAAACTCCGTCGAATTCAAACTCATGATTGCGTGGTAAAACCCCCGGTATGAGCATATTCTGAACCTGAACAGCCAGTTCAAGTTCTCTTTTCAGACGTTCCTGCTCCAATTGTTTTTTAAACAGTCTTTTGTTTTCGATGGCAACTGCAATAATATTGGTAATAGCCGCTACAAAGGGAACCGGCTCATAAACATCGGCTGTTTCGATCAGATTTTCTCCGATAAAAGTGTAGGCGATAGGATATTTTTTGTGCAGAACGGGAATCACAATCGAAAACCCTGAAAGCAGTTCATGATTAGGATACTCAACCTTTCCTGGCCTGTGAAAATGAGGTAAATAGCCTTCAATATTATGCCTGAGTAGCGACTCTTCTATACCGGCATGAGCCACACAGGTCCAGTTATCATCGAAACGAGTATACAACGCAAATCTTTTAATGCGCATCTCCCAGGTGAGAATATCTTTGTAAATACGGAACAAATCAGCAATTTTAAAATTATTGTTGATCGCCTGCGTAATCTCGAGCAATCGGTTAATCTGCAGCTGTTGCAGCGATAGCTTGTGTTCGAGCTGCTCTCTTGTGCTTCTGCCACTATTTTTGTTTTCCGAATTTTCCACGCTGGTTTTATTTTATGCAAATGTACCAATTCAAAAATATTTATTGAAATTTTAGCGCGAATCCTATACAAATAGTTTGAATTCTGTCAGGGATAAAATTATCAAAAGCGACTTATTATTCAATACATACGACATTACTTGTTATCAAAATAGTCAGAGAGTCCGTTGAAAATAGCTTCTGAAACTAATTCGCAAAATTCGAATCCCAATTCTGGCTGGATGAATATTCCTTTAGCTTTATCCAAGCTGAGTAATGAAATATGCATTTGCGGGCAATAATGACCTGAGAAAAAAGCTATGTTTCGACAATAAATACCATCAAAATCAGTCTTAATACATTCATCCTGCAACTTATTTGGCCCTGGCAACTGCCTGCTCAAAGGCTTTATTTTCATTTTTTCAAGAATTGATTGCTGAACTTTGGAGGCTATCTTTATTGCGGATGGCAAATCTTCAGAAATTAAAAGATTTAAAAAATCGAAACGATTCTGGGCATGATGCATTGCATTTTCAGTGAAAGCACCTGGCACATAAATGACTTGAAAATCCTCACCAACCTTAAAATCTGAAGTACCTAGATCTATAAAAATTCTCAGATTGGCTTTCAATTTTTCGGAATTTTCAAAAAAGGCATTTACCCCTTCCCCTTTCAACTTATTGACTAGTAAGCGGGCACAGTAACTGTTCCAACGTTTAAATGGACTTTTTTCATCGACACAGATTTCAATATGGAGACCTTCCAAGCCAGATACATTGAGCGGAGAAATACCTTTAAAAATTCCACGCTGCCAATAGTTGGGACAATCTGTTCCAAAACTGTCGATACAGGCTTTGAGGGATTTGAAGTCAGATTTCTGAATAATCAGCGAGGGTTTTTCCATTTTTCTATCCATTTTGGAATCGTAGATTGATAAAGTTCCATCTGACTCAGTTATACTGAAAAACATTTTCACAGTGCTTTCCTTCATCAGATAATGTTTACGGCCTCTGTCCTTTCTGAGATCGAAATGCTGATAATCGACCGGATTATTCCAACGACCACCCCATACCCAACCTCTTTGATCGAAAATACCTACAATTCTTCCGTCTGAGATAGTTCCCGGTTTTGAAATATCATAAACTGCATTTTCAGGTTCCAAAAATTTACCATCATGAACATATTTTTCATAGGGATTAAGCATTGGATTGATATCAACAGCAGTACCAAAGGCATGGGGCGAAAAATCGTTGGAAAGTGTAACAAGTCTGTAATTAAAAGCCGAACTATTGTTGGCCGACATAGAAGCAGCATCGTTCCAGCCAGTACTATCGCGGTTCAAACCAAACTTATTAATTGGTATGATGCTTTGAATCGGGAACTTCAATGCCTTAAGTTCCTTGAAAATATACTCAAGGTCTTCTTTTACAGACTCGTGCACAAGGAGCACGCCTTTTTTGTTTGCAGTAGTATCAACATTCCCATTTTCATCGAAATCAAAGTATTCCACTTCCAAACATCTGAGTTGAGCATAAATAGTTTCACTAATCGGGCCAAGTTTATTTGAAATAATACTTAAATCGTTGGCCATTCCCGTACTATCAAAACACGCGCTTTCAATAACAATATTCTGAGCATTAACAAAATAAGATGTTAAAACCAGAAAAAACAAAAATTTGCTAGGCTTCATAGGTACGGCATTTATATACTGTTATACTTAAATAATTGACAATATAAAGAAAAGTAAGGTAGTATGACATGAACTTTGAATTGAAATTATAAAAAAACATAAGTTTTTCTATATCTTTGCGGTTTACAAAAACAAAAACACCAAATGAATATCGCAATTGTAGGAACTGGATATGTTGGGCTTGTAACAGGAACCTGTTTTGCCGAAACTGGTAATAATGTGATTTGTGTCGATATCAATGAAGAAAAAGTAAAAAAATTACAGCAGGGGATTGTACCAATCTACGAACCCGAACTGGAGCATTTATTTGAGCGAAATACAAAAGCCGGCCGACTACATTTCACTACAGACTTGAAGGTTGCCACCGAAAATTCGGATATAATTTTTCTTGCACTGCCTACTCCTCCCGGCGAGGACGGATCGGCCGATTTGTCCTACATCATGGGCGTTGCAGCGCATTTGAGTCATATTATAACCAAATACAAGGTTATTGTAGATAAAAGTACAGTACCTGTTGGCACTGCCGAAAAAGTACATAATGTTTTGGCAAAAAATCTCGACAGCAGCTTGTTCGATGTTGTTTCCAACCCTGAATTTTTGAGAGAGGGTGTTGCAGTTGAAGACTTCATGAAACCAGACCGGGTCGTCATCGGAACAAGTTCACCCAGAGCGCAGCAATTGATGAGACAGCTTTACGAACCCTTTGTACGTCAGGGAAATCCAATCTATTTTATGGATGAGCGCTCGGCAGAAATGACAAAATATGCAGCTAATTCTTATCTGGCTACAAGAATTTCCTTCATGAACGAGGTCGCGAATCTTTGCGAACTGGTAGGTGCCAATGTTGATGATGTTCGTTTAGGGATTGGCTCCGATTTGAGAATCGGTAAAAGATTTTTATTTCCCGG
>JBIPOO010000003.1:0-51185 GCA_044379045.1 Saprospira sp. | reverse complement strand
CGAAAACAATCATTTGAGTTTTTAATGCCGGTATAGAGGCCAAAACAGCAGCAAAAACCGAGCTGTAAACAACCGAGGATGCCATTGAGCCACTTTGATCCACACATAAAATCACATTTCTCAGCGCCTGCCCTTTTTTGCCCTGCCCAATCAAATTTTGCGGTATGATACTCTTAAATTCAGGCTGATAATGTTTTAAGTTTAGTTTTATGGTCCTGTTCCAATCGATTTCTTTCAATTTAGGTCTCCGGTTTTTGACTGCACTGCTCAAAGCGCCCATTATTGCCTCCCGCATTGGATGCTGCATCTTTTCAATCAAACGGTCGAGTACTTTTTTAACAACCATTCGGGCTGTTTCCCTGGTTTTTACCGGAATGACTTTATTGAGTGAAATAAGCGTTGATACTAGGTTGATATCAGCTTCGACCGACTGTAGCAATTCCGGTTCGAGCAGCATACGCTCAATGCCTAATCGTTCAAAGGCATCTTTTTGCATGATTTGCACCGTTTCCTTGCTGAAATATTTCCTGATATCTCCCAGCCAACGGCTCACCTTGGGTGCAGAACTTCCCAATCCGGCTTTGGCCGATTCTCCGTACAAGGCATCTAAAGCTTTATCGACTGAAGCGGCAACAGGATCGAGCGGGTACGAATCGTTATTTTCTTCGTCCGGGTCCTCTCCCAAAATCAGCCGCCATTTCTTCAGCCTGTCGAGATTTTCAATTTTGTTGTGTTCCATTTTTTTACAGAAAAAGCATACCTGCCATCGGCAAATATGCTTTATTTTTCTTTGTTGGTTCAGATTTTTAAGGGAGGTCGGTACTCATCAATTTACCATCAATATAATTTTCAGTCTTCTGCACATTCCCATTTTTATCCCAATAAGTCCATGCACCGTGTCGACTTTGTGCCCAGTTATGAATACTCAGCGAAGGGGGAGTTTTTGAAGTTCCCTTCATCTTCAACTGTCCGTTTTCCCAATAGGTTTTTACAATGATTCTTTGCGTTTCGGTATCTTCAATTGTTTCTCTCAGGAGCACACCACTTTCATTCCATTCTCTAAATTCTCCTGACATCACATTATTGATGGAGAAAAATTCACGCTGTTTTTTTCCGTTTGAATACCAGGATCTGTAGCTACCGTGAACCTTATTGTTTTTCATCATCACATCCTCCTCCCGTGTTCCGTTTTCAAAATATCTTTTTACCACGCCATATTGCTCACCGTCTTTGTAAGGTACAATAGATTTTGTCTGACCGTTTGGATAGTATTCGTAGTCAACTGTTTTGCCGGGGCTTTCTACTTTGGTTTCAAAATACTTGACGCCCTTTTGATCCCACATCGTACGCGGTGCATAGATTTTACAACTAATGATAGTTGCTTCTTCTGCTTTTGTGCCATTGGGATGGTAACGGTAGGCCCTATCGTAAGGGCAGCCATTCTGATAAAATATTTTGGTCGATACGACACCATTTTTATAATAAAAGTTCCACTCCCCATTTCTTGCCGACTTAGTTGGCTGATCTTCAATAGCAGAAGTTTTGGGTCTTTTGAAAGGCTCATTTACTACACTAACTTTAAGCCCGTTGTAACTACCAACTGCTTCAATTTCACCGCTCGAGTAGTAGTATTTCCACTGGCCGAGCCTTGCACCAAGGTCGCTAACCTGACCCTCTGCCCTAAGTGCACCTGTTTCCCAGTATATTTTTTGGGATTTTTGTGCAGTCAAAGTGCCGTATGTCAGAAACAATATAAAAATTGCTGTCAGATATTTTAAATATTTGTGAAGCCACATGTCGCAATCGCTGTTCATAATTGCTTTTTCTTATCTTATTTAGGAGAAATATGGAGTATTTTCAAAAACGGTTGCAAAATTAAAGAATATTTTATCAAAATAATAAGAAATTACAAATTAAATTCTGAAACTCAATAATTTTAATTTCAAAACAATATTCTGTTTGGAATTTATCGATAACAAAGTTCAATTCCGCTTACGTATTTTGAATTTTTGGTTCTTCTGTAGGGTATTTTTTGGGTGATTCTGTCAGCCTGTTTATCAAGTTCTTCCTCGTATTTCAACTCGAGAATGCTAACATTATATTCATTGAGAACCTGCCTGCCGACAAAAGGTTCAGGAATGAGTGGTGCAAATTGCATATTATTATCGAGGGTTAACCTGAAAGAACGCCCGCTTGTCTCCCAATATTCGCGCTGATAGCAGTTAAAAAGCGTTGGGCGAAGAAGTCCCAAATTTTCCGGACAAAAATCGTTCACTTTTTTTATAAGACTATTGATGTCTAAAAATGAAAAATCACCTATTTCAAAACTAAATTTATTACCCAATTCCTGCTTTTTGATTTTTAGCTCCAATACAGCATTTTCGATATTAAGCAGGTCTTTTCCGTACCATCTTACTCTATACTTTTCCCTTTCGGCCAATCCCAAAACATTGTCTTTATAGGCATTGAAGGAAGGCGTATCGAAATAGATATTGTTTACCTGCCTTACAGCGTAAACGGACCTAAATCCTGCCGGATGCAATCTGATACCCTGCCGGATTAAATGAGCTGCAACAGCTTCAATTCTATATTTTCTTTCGTAGCGCAAGCAAATAGCTTTTATAAAAAAACCCTATCTTATCAGTGACAAGATAGGGAATTTTATAAAAGGAACAAATCTATTTTTCAAACAAGATTTATTTATCCTGATTTTCGTCTTCTTTCATTTGCTCTTTCAATTCAGAGAAAACATCCAAATCGCCGAGTGTGCTGCGCTCAACTTTACCTTGAGCCTTTTTCAGATCATCTTTGGCATCTTTTTCATGTTTTTTCTTGTCAGATTTCTCTTTGTCATCACCTTCTTTTTTTACATCGCTAAAAAAGCGGGTGTGAGAAACAAGAATACGCTTATCATCGCGATTGAATTCAATAACTTTGAAAGGCAATGTTTCATCTACCTCTGCAAGGTTACCATCTTCTTTTTTCACGTGACGAATTGGTGCAAAAGCCTCAAGACCATAAGGAAGCAGCACTATAGCACCACGGTCATCGCGACGAAGAACAGTTGCATCGTGAATTGAACCTACAGGGAAGAGGTTTTCAAACGTATCCCAAGGATTTTCTTCAAGTTGTTTGTGACCTAGGGACAGTTTACGGTTATCTTTATCTACTTCAAGTACGATAACGTCAAGTTTTTCACCAACTTTGGTAAACTCTGCTGGATGAGCAAAACGTTTTGTCCATGAAAGATCTGAGATATGAATCATGCCACCGATACCTTCTTCAAGTTCGATGAAAACACCATAAGGAGTAAGGTTTTTGACCTCACCGCTGTGACGTGTTCCTTTAGCATATTTTTCTTCAATAATTGACCAAGGATCATCGCTAAGCTGCTTGAGTGAAAGAGACATTTTGCGCTCTTCGCGATCGATGGTAACAACCTTTGCCTTGAAAGTATCACCTTCTTTGAAGAAATCGCGAGAGTTGACAGGCTGGCTGCTCCATGAGATTTCTGAAACGTGTATAAGACCTTCAACTCCGGGTGTAATTTCGAGAAATGCACCGTAGTCTTCGATATTAACAATTTTACCTTCAACAACTGAACCTGGCTGAACATCGCCGGCAAGTACTTCCCATGGATGAGGAGTAAGAGCCTTGAGGCTAAGCGAAATACGTTTTTTGTCGTCATTGAAATCCAATACAACAACATTCAATTTCTGACCATTGTGCAATACATCGCTTGGATGTTTGATACGGCCCCAAGAAATGTCAGTGATGTAAAGAAGACCATCTACGCCACCCAAATCGAGGAATGCTCCGAAGTCGGTAATATTCTTGACAGTTCCTTCCAAAACCTGACCTTTTTCGAGTCTTGAAATGATTTCGCTGCGCTGAGCTTCGAGATCGCTTTCGATAAGTGCTTTGTGTGATACAACAGCATTTTTGATGGACTCATTGATTTTAACAACTCTGAAATCCATCGTTTTACCAACATATACATCGTAGTCTGTGATTGGCTTGATATCGATCTGAGAGCCTGGGAGGAAGGTCTCCAATCCGTTGACATCAACGATAAGACCACCTTTGGTTTTACTGATGACATGACCTGTAACGATATGTCCTTCTTCGAAAGCTTTGACGATATTATCCCATGCGCGAAGCAATTTAGCTTTGCGACGGGAAAGCACCAAACGGCCATTTTTGTCTTCTGGATTTTCAACATACACCTCGACCAAATCGCCTATTTTCAACCCTGGCATGTCACGGAACTCGGAAAGCGGAACCAATCCGTCTGATTTGTAATTCAGGTCAATCAGTACATCGCTGTCGAGCAATGCAACAACTTTGCCAGCTACGATTTCAAATTCCTTGATAGAGCTTAGCGTTTGCTCATACTCATTCAACAGTGCATTTGACTCGTCGTTACTGTAGGTATTTTGGCCACTTTTGCCCAAACTCCAGTTAAATTCATCATGTGCAGTTACTATTACTGCGTTGTTTTCATTTTCCATTTTATGGAATTTCCCATCCGGGACGGTTTTTGGTTAATTAATAGATTTTCAGTCACTTTAGGCTATTTTTAGCGAAAAGTGCTGCGAAGATAGTACATTTAGACCTGAATAAATAATTAATATTAAAATAATTTGGAAAGATCCTCAATTAGGGCAAGTTGCCAATCCTATTTTGCATCAGCATCGTGCTTTCCAAAAAAAATTTCTCTCGACACTGCCATATATTTATCCTCACCCCCAATTACCTCTTGTTCTTCTTCGGCACTAATTCTTTTGCTAAAAGGGGCATCCAATCCGCTTTCGCGGCATACAGCCTTTACATGCTCGATATCATCGGCAATAGGGATGAGCAATGAAATCTGGTCAAATGGTTTGCGTCGGTAATCTCCGCTCAAACCACAGGCTTCTAAAATTTTGCCGCGGTTTGCCCACTTGTCACAATATTCGGCAGCATCGGGATAAAACTGTATTTCATCTATGCAAATCACATCAAAATTATTCACATATTGGTCAAGATCGGCAAGTCGTATGCAGGCAACTGCTCTATAACTTAATTTGTCATGCGTAACAACCATAGATTCGGTACTTTCGTATCGGTCATCATTTGCATATTTAATGAGCAGACAATTTTTCCCTGCTATTTTGTAACGACGGTACCTTGTGAGCAGCAACGTACTTTTGCCCGAAAACATTGGGCCTATGATGATATTGAGTTTACCTTGCATTCTTGTTTAAGTTTATTTTTGACAAAGTTAAAAAAAAGGAAACAATGGCAATAAATATTTAATAATGACCTAAAATTTATACTCCTTTAATAATTTTGCAAAAAAACAATTAAAATGATAAAATACATTCAACTGCTCCTAATCTGTACTTCAATTTGTTTTTCATGCACAGAAACCAATAAAAAAAATGATGCGAATGAAAGCAAGACAGAAATCTTGAACGAAACAACATTGCTCGATTATATTAAAACCCTGTCCTACCTTGAAAATGAACAGCGGGGAATAATCAACCGGCTTAATTTAAATGAGGAGCTCAATAAACCCCAAACAGAGGCTTTAGAAAGAATTATTATAAAAAATGGCTTTAGGAATACGAGTCAATTTATTTTGCTGAATCATAAAATATCCATAATTTATAGTTCGTTGCAACTAAAAAAAGACAGTGAAAAAATAATGGCAGAAAAGATGTCGAAACACAAGATTAGCAAAACCGAATATGAACTTGTCCGAAAATATCTGCAGGAATTAGCCGAAGCTTTACAGGATATAAAAATGCCGGAACTAACAAAAAGCAATTAATTTTTTTAAAAAAAGAAGAAATCAACAACACCGCGCCTCTTTGTTTGTTAAAACTAATAACACAATAAAGGCTATATGAAGAAAGTAAAACGTGCAATCGTTTGGTTTAAAACTGATTTGAGACTCCACGATAATGAAGCTTTGACTGAAGCGCTGAAAACGGCCGATGAAATTTATCCGGTCTACATATTCGATGAGCGCATTTTTAAGCGTACAAGTAGATTGGGATTTAGAAAAACCGGTGCTTTTCGCGCTCAATTTATTATTGAATCGGTAACTGATTTAAAAAATAGCCTCCAGGAAAAAGGCATCGACCTGATTGTAAAAATTGGTAAACCTGAAATTGAGCTTCCGGAAATAGCCCGTCAGCTTAAAAGCTCCTGGGTTTTTGGCTTGATGGAACGTCTTCCCGAAGAGTCCGAAGTACAGAACTTACTAGAAAAAAATTTATGGGCAATTGGTCAAGAGCTAAGACTATTCCGTGGCAAAATGCTCTATTATACACAGGATTTGCCCTTTCCCGTAGCACATACTCCCGATACTTTTACAGCTTTTCGTAAAGAAGTCGAGAAAATCACCCCCATCAGATTGCCACTGCCAAGTCCAGACAGTTTTAAACCCTGGTCTACCGATATTGACTGCGGTCAACTTCCTTCGCTTTCTGATTTCAGTTTGGAACTGCCTGAATTTGATAGTCGCAGTGCATTGATTTTCAAAGGTGGTGAAAGCGAAGCAATGAAAAGATTGAATTATTACCTATGGGACAGCAAGTTATTAAGCAGCTACGAAGAGACGAGAAATGGCCTCATAGGTGGCGATTTTTCTACAAAACTATCGGCATGGCTTGCTCAGGGCTGCATCTCGCCCAAGCTAATATATGCCGAGATTCAAAAATATGAAAAAGTTCATGGCGCCAATAAATCGACTTATTGGTTGTATTTTGAATTACTTTGGCGTGACTATTTCAGGCTCATTGGTAAAAAATTTGGTAAAAAGATATTCTTACAGAGTGGCATTTTTGATAAAAAACCTAAATCGAACAAGCAAAGTAAAGCATTATTCAATGCCTGGGCAGATGGAAAATGCGGGCAGCCATTCATTGATGCCAATATGACAGAGTTGAAAATCAGCGGATTTATGTCGAACAGAGGTCGACAAAATGTTGCTTCTTACCTCGTGAATGATCTAAAATTGAACTGGCAACTCGGTGCGGAATATTTCGAGTCGCAACTTATCGACTATGACCCTACCAGCAATTGGGTAAACTGGCTATATATCGCAGGTCTTGGTAACGACCCCCGCGAAGACCGCTACTTCAACCCCCAGACCCAAAGCCGCCGCTACGACCCCCAGGCAGCATATATGAAACTGTGGTTGCCTGAGCTGAATGACCTTTCAGCAGATGAAATTCATGAGATGAAATCAGGCGAAAATTCTAAGGTAAAATAAAGCTTTCAAAGAGCTTACTCAATTTTGACTTGCAATTCCGATAAAAAACATTTATTTTTACGGAAACTAAAATTTTCGTGTCATAAAAAACATGTTAAATCATTTTACAATTTTTCAGAAGGGAAGAAAAAACATTTTCCTTCTTATCAACATTGCAAAACCCAATTTTTACCTAATGCAAATTTTAAAAAATGTTTTTAGAAGACAAATACATTAACCCATTAACCGATTTTGGCTTTAAAAAACTTTTTGGAGAGGAAGTTAATAAGGATTTACTTATCGATTTCCTCAATTCATTGCTTCCCAAAAAACACACTGTAAAAGATTTAAAATACCAACAGAATGAGCATCTGCCCAGCACAGAATATGATAGAAAAGCAATATTTGATCTTTTTTGTGAAAGTGCAAGCGGTGAAAAATTCATAGTTGAAATCCAAAGGGCAAAGCAAAATTATTTTAAAGACAGAAGCGTTTTTTATGCCTCTTTTCCTATTCAATCACAAGGTAAAAGAGGTGATTGGGATTTTAAACTTTCTGCCGTTTACACCATAGGAATTTTGGACTTTATTTTTGACGAGGATAAAGACAAGCGCGATTACAAACACACTGTACAGCTAAAAAATCAAAAAAATCAGGTTTTTTACGATAAACTTACTTTTATATACATTGAACTTCCTAAGTTTGAAAAAAAAGTTGAAAAATTAGAAAGCAAAATTGAAAAATGGCTCTATGTTTTTAAACATTTGGCAAGACTACAAGACAGGCCTAAAGCACTTCAGGAGAAAATTTTTACCAAACTTTTTGCCGCCGCTGAAATAGCAAAATACTCCAAACAAGATCAAGAAATTTACGAGGAAAGCCTCAAACATTTCAGAGATTTAAAAAATGTTTTAGCTACTGCTAAAGAAGCAGGAAAAATCGAAGGGATAATTGAAGGAAAAATCGAAGGAAAAATCGAAGGAAAAATCGAAGGGATAATTGAAGGGAAAATTGAAGTCGCTTCAGAAATGAAAAAGAAAGGCATAGATATTAAGCTTATCGCTGAAATTACAGGATTATCTGAAGAAGAAATTAATGCACTCTAAAAACTAACTTATTTACAAAGATTTAATTTTGAAAATATAGTTTCTATAATAATTGCAAAATACAATTCCCAAAATTCATTTCAACTTTCAAATTATCTATTTTTATAACAAGACCTCATTTTCAAATTAAAAAGATATGTTCGGAAATATTCAGGAAAAACAGGCCGAAATGCAAAAAAAGCTTTCGACAATTAACGTTGAGGCCGAGGCAGGCGATGGAGCCATAAAAGTAACAGCAAATGCTGCAAGGCAAATTACTGACATTAAAATCAGCCCTGATTTTAAATTTAACGATTACGAAGAATTGGAAGACCTGCTACTCACAGCAGTAAACCGTGCTATAGGCAAAGCTGCCGAAATTGAAGCCGCCGAGTCTCAAAAAATGATCAGCGAGATGCTGCCACCCGGCTTCGGCAATTTGGGTAGCCTCTTCGGCATGTAGAAAAAAAATGAAAAAAGAATTTTTGTTCAATCTTATTTTATTGGTGGGTATAAACCTGCTGATAAAACCTTTTTATGCCTTTGGAATAGACCTTCAGGTGCAAAACAGGGTTGGCCTGTCGGAGTATGGACTCTATTTTGCACTATTTAATTTTTCCTTTCTTTTTCAGATTCTAACAGATTTGGGTATACAACAATATAACAGCCGTTTTATTGCCCAAAACCCAGCACTTGCGAGCAAATACCTTCCACATTTTTTATCATTGAAAGCTATGCTTTCGATGATTTTTCTTGTAGTTTCTATTGCCTTTGCTGCAATTATGGGCTATGCCGACAGTACCCATCTACCCTTGCTCTTACCTTTGCTTTTGAATCAGATACTTATTACCCTGATATTTTACTTGAGGTCGAATCTCAGTGCCCTGCAACATTACAGGATTGATAGCCTTCTTTCGGCAACAGATAAACTTATCCTCATCATTATTATGAGCTTTTTGCTTTGGGGACCTTTTTCGAAATATTTTCAAATTCAATATTTTATATACGCCCAAAGCATCTCTTTTGCCTTGACTGCGCTTATTGCGTTTTTCTTTTTGCTAAGAAAGTTAAAAACTGCCCTCAAAATCCGCTGGAACAGTGCTGTCATGATTTCGATTTTGAAGCAGAGCTGGCCTTATGCTTTGGTGGTATTCCTCATGACTGCTTACACCAGGGTGGATGCTGTCATGCTGGAGCGCCTGTTGCCTGTGGGCAAAGGCAGCACAGAGGCGGGAGTTTATGCTTTTGGCTACCGCTTGCTCGATGCCTTTAATATGATTGGTTATCTCTTTGCAAGTTTATTGCTTCCTATGTTTGCCAAAATGCTGAAAGATCGGGAGCATTTAGGAGAACTTTTGAGAACAGCACATCAATGGATGCTTTTTTTGACATTTACGCTCAGTTTTTGCGTTTTATTTTTTGGAGATGAGCTATGTGCTTGGATGCTAAAAGGGGCAGACAATTATACGGCATCTGTTTTTCAACTACTCATTTGGAGTAGTATTTCATCGGGGATCATTTATGTTTTTGGGACCCTCCTAACCTCAAATGCCAATCTTCGTCAAATGAACAGTGTTTTTGCTATAGGTATTTTGTTGAATGTCGCCGGAAATGCAGTAATGATTCCATTTTACGGAGCATGGGGTGCGGCATTGGCAACAGTTGTGACACAGGGCTTTGTAGCTGTTGTAGAAATTTACTTAGTTTTCAGCCTAATTCCTGCTGCCCGCAGCTTCTTCCAAATTTCTGAAGTTTGGAAACCCTTGTTATTATTGTTCGGTATTTACCTCCTGTTCGGTATGGCCAACAGTTGGCTTAATCCTTTTATAGATTGGAGATTAAGTCTTTTATTGGCTGGATTTTGCAGCCTTGCCTGGGCCGAAACCATCGGCGCTGTTGAAATGAGGGGATTTTTTCAAATATTAAAATCTAAAAAGTAATAAATTACTACCTTTGCGCAGTTATATTGTGTTAATTACAAAATAAACCCTTAACCGATTCCTAATTTTCATGGATTCAAATCAGCAAATGGATAAAAGCTCCTTGAGCAATCAGCCCGATTTAAGTTTTAATTTACTGGATTTACTGGCCTCTTTATGGCGTTGGAAAAAACAGATCCTGATACTTATGGCCGCAGTATCCTTAGGTACAGTTGTTATATCTTTGTTTTTACCAAATTACTATACTGCAAGTTGCACTTTCGTGCCTGCTAACGAAGATAAAGATCTTTTTGGCAAAGACAGCAAAAATAATTCGATGTACGGCGATGAAGAAGCAGTAGACCGTGCCATCATTTTTGCAAATTCTGCTCCTATGGTCGATTACATGGTAAAAGAGTTTAAACTTGCCGAGCGTTATGCCATCAATGCAAGTACGCCTAAAGGAGAATCGAGGGTTTCGAAACGATTTATGAAGTTGTACAATGTTAAAAAGAATGATCATGGCGGAATAGAAATCAGCATGCAAGACAAAGATCCTCAAATGGCAGCCAAGATGCTCAATGCAGCTATTGCAAAACTCGATGCCTTGTACAAACAGGCAACTCAGCCAAATAAAGATCTCATGATGAAAACTTATGAAGCCGCATTAGATAACAAACGTAAGGAACTGAAAGACATTGGCGATTCGCTTTATTTGCTTAGAAGAAAATATGCTGTTTTTGATGTAAAAACACAGGGGGAGCTACTCTCTACCCTATTGATGGATACCGAATCTCAATTAGCTGAAAACTCAGCAAAACTCGAAGCCTTCAGGAAGATAGGCCGTGCAGACTCCATCGCAAATCTTACGGCTAAGGTTCAGGGCTTAAATAAGAAATTAGAAATACTCAACAGCAAATCCGATTCGGTTAATTCCTCAATTAGTGTTAATGCCTACAATGAAGGCAGGGAACTCATCATGTACTATGACGCACAGACCGTAAGTATCAACGTTGATATTGCCGAAATTCTGCAGGAATATACACGATTCAAGGCACAGGCATCTTCAACAACCTCATCCATCATTACCTTGGAACCAGTACAGATACCCAAAATAAAATCTTATCCAGTAAGGTCAATTATGGTCTTGGCAGCTGCTTTCCTTTCGCTGATGATTGGAATCATGGGGGCCTTGGTGATCGATTTAAACAAAAGAATCGATTGGAAAGAGGTTTTGAACAAATAGAAATAAATCGATTTGAATGCCAGCAACACTCAGTTCCGATAATCTGATACGAGAAAAACTCTTTTGGATTTTAGGTGCAATCACTGCACTGTCGTTGTGGTATGCAATTACTGCAGGAGAAGAGCTTCTTTTGGGCATTCCATTTGTATTGATTTTAGGCTATCAAACCCTGATAAATTATCGGCCGATTTATTTTCTGCTATTTGCCACTATTCCAATTTCTACTGAATTTTATTTCAGTAACGGGCTCTCAACCGATTTACCTTCAGAGCCCCTGATAGTTGGACTAATGCTGGTATATGTCTTACAGGCAATTGCCCGCCCCGATTTGATTAATGCAAAATTCTTAAGACATCCGCTCACGCTGATTTTACTGGCGCACTTCCTTTGGATTGCTTTTGCAGCAATTCTATCCTCAAACCAAACAGTTTCTATAAAATTCACCATAGCTAAATTTTGGTACCTGGCCACTTTCTTTTTTTTGACCGGCCATCTTATGAGGGATGAAAGGCAGACCTGGAAGTTATGGTGGTGGATTATTATTCCACTGACACTAGCAACTTTGAAAGTCATTTTACACCACGCAAGTTTGGATTTTGGGTTTAAAGAGATTAATGCTGCAACAAGCCCATTTTTTCGAAACCATGTCAATTATGCAGCTATTCTTGCGCTGATTTTACCGATGCTTTGGTTTTTTTGGGGAAGATACCGCCGCTGGACATTAGCCTGGTGGGTATTGGCTGCGGCAGCCTCTGTATTATTTTTTGGTGTCCTTACTGCTTATACAAGAGCAGCTTATGTAGCACTTTTTCTAGCAGCAGTCATGTATTTTGTCATCAGATTAAAATTGATGCGCTGGGCTCTTTTGGTGGCTGCAATGGTTGCTCCACTTTTCTTTGCTTACATGATTTACAATAACAAATTCATGGACTATGCCCCTAGCGAAAGAACCGTTTCTCATGTTGAATTCAGTGGTATTGTTGCTGCAACCTATAAAATGGAGGACGTTTCAACCTCAGAGCGTTACTACCGTTGGATTGCCGGTATACGGATGTCGACTGAGTACCCTGTAAGCGGAGTTGGTCCTGGAAATTTTTATTTTTTCTACAAACAATACACGCTCAACCGATTTGCAACCTACGTGAGTGATAATCCTGAAAAATCAGGCATTCACAATTATTTTCTCATGACGCTGGTGGAACAGGGCTGGATTGGGCTCCTATTTTTTTTAGCAATGCTATTTTACACGCTCATCCTTGGTGAAAGGGTTTATCACGAATCGGGTAGCAACATAAACAGAAAAGCATTGGTCATGGGTCTCATGCTTATGCTTACAGTTATCGATGCCTTTTTATTGATGAATGACATGATTGAAACCGATAAGGTTGGCAGCTTTTTCTTTTTTAGTATGGCAATTTTGATAAATTTAGATTTGTTGAATAGGAAGGAAAGGGTTGTTCGTTAATCGCTAATAGTTGTTCGTTAATAGTTGTTCTTCTTGATAATTGATACAAATCTGAAGTCTGATGCCTGATCTAGTCCGAAAGACGAGACTAAAGTCTTAAAAACAAAGTTGTTCGTTCTTGGTTAAAAAGTTGATGTTTTTTGGTCAACCTTATTTAGTGATTGGCATCTTTCATCTTTCATCTTTCATCTTTCATCTTTCATCTAAAGTAAATGTCCATAAGCAAATACCTAAGCGACTTTGTCCGCTCTTTCAAAATAACCTATACTATTAGCAACCTGTTCAACTACAACAAGTTGAAAGGCAATGCAGTATTATATAAAAAGTATGGTTTAAAAAAATCAGTCATCTCCCCCATTTCAAGTAAGGATTTTAAGCAATTGCCGCAGCAACCACAGCCTTGGCTCGATGAGAAATCATTGAAAGATGTCTCTGGAGAGCATGCTGAATTTCAAAGTTTCCCCCAAAATATTCAGGAATCAATCATTAACTGGTCGGAAGATGGTTATGCCATTCTGCCAGGATTTTTTGCTAAAGAGGCTGATGAAGTAAACCGAGTTATCAAAGAAAAACTAAAAAGCGGAGCGTTAAAATTCCGTTATGGCAATAAAATAATGTTTGCACTGAATCAGTCTGAGCTTATCCGCAAAATGGGTAATGATGTCTTGATGACTAAAATTTTAAGTTTTCTGTTGGGTAAAGAGGTAAAACTTTTTCAGAGTATCAATTTCATTGAAGGCAGTAAACAAAGGGCACATTCCGACATTGTGCACATGACAACCTTTCCTCAAGGTTATTTAATTGCCATTTGGATTGCATTGGAGGATATCAAAGAAGAACAAGGAGCACTTTTCTACTATCCCGGAAGTCATAAACTGCCTTATATATTGAATGATGAGTTTAACAGCGGCAGCTCATATTTTCGTTTGGGAGCAAACTCCTACAAAGCCTACGAGGACCGAATTGAAGATGAAATTAAAACTCAGGGCCTACAGAAAAAAGTGTTGGAAGCCAAAAAAGGCGATGTGCTAATATGGCATGCAAATTTATTGCACGGCGGTTCTGCAATAACAAAACCTGGGTCTACCAGAAAAAGTATGGTTTTTCATTATTATGCCGATGGGGTAATTTGTTATCATGAGATAACTCAGCGTCCAGCACTGTTTTAGACAAGAAAGGCGAAATGTCCTAATAGTTATTATTTTAACTTATGAAGTTGTATTTAACACTTTACAATAAATAGTTCAACATCTCCAATTTTAATTTTTTTATTGTTGAAACACAATAATTTTATGCAGGAGTCTTAACTTTACACCCAACTTATCTGAACTAAAATGTACAATTCCTTACTCCTAAAACAAAACAAACTTGCAGTAATTGGCCTCGGTTACGTAGGGCTCCCAATTGCATTGGCTTTCGCAAGAAAAATAAAAGTAATTGGCTTCGATATCAATTCCGAAAGAGTTGAACTAATGAAAAAAGGAATAGACCCCTCTAAGGAATTAGAATCGACTGCGTTTGACGGATGTGACATTGAATTTACGGCCGATCTGGAAAAACTTCGCGAAGCAAGATTCTTTGTTGTTGCTGTCCCCACCCCTATCGATTCACACAATATTCCCGACCTAAAACCGCTCTTATCAGCTTCAAGAACAGTTGGAAAAGTTTTAAAAGCAGGCGATTACGTAGTTTTCGAATCAACAGTTTATCCTGGCTGTACCGAGGATGACTGCCTGCCAATTCTCGAAGAATTATCGGGACTGAAAGGTCAAATTGATTTCAAAATCGGCTATTCCCCCGAACGAATCAATCCAGGCGACAAAGAACGTACCATCGAAAAAATTATAAAAGTAGTTTCGGGTTGCGGGACTGAATCACTTGAAGAAATTGCCAAAACTTATGAACTGATTATTGATGCAGGTGTGCACCGCGCTGCTAGCATAAAAGTTGCCGAAGCTGCAAAAGTCATAGAAAATACTCAGCGCGACCTTAACATTGCACTGATGAATGAGCTTTCACTCATCTTCGACCTTATGGATATTGACACCTACGATGTTTTAGCTGCAGCTGGCACAAAGTGGAACTTCCTTAAATTTTTTCCTGGTCTTGTTGGCGGACATTGTATCGGCGTTGATCCTTATTACCTCACCTACAAGGCTCAACAAATGGGCTACAATCCACAGGTAATTCTCAGCGGAAGACGTATCAATGATGGCATGGCCGATTATGTAGCCAAGAAAACAGTCCAATTTCTTATAAAAAACGACAAAAGCCCCAAAAAATCAAGGGTGCTCGTTATGGGTGTAACCTTCAAGGAAAATGTGGCGGATATCCGCAACTCAAAAGTAGCAGATGTTGTAAATGCCTTGAAAGAATTTATGGTCAATGTTGATATCACTGATATTCATGCAGATTCAGATGAAGTTCATCACGAATACGGTTTTAACTTAACTGAAAACATTGGAAATGAATACGATGCCGTAATCGTAGCTGTGGCTCACGATGAATACAAACAGCTTTCTGCCAATTATTTCCGTTCTATTATGAAGGAAAATCCTATTCTGATAGACCTAAAGAACCTCTACGGAAATTTCAATAATACTGAGATTGAACGTTGGTCGCTCTGATCATACAAAATTTAGTACTGAATAGGCATTTTTCAATTGAAAAATGCCTATTTTTGTATGTTTTAAATTGACTTTAAACTAGTTTTATGAAATATATGAATAATATTTATAGCATCCTTCTAATCCTTTTCATCAGCAGCGTAGTTTACGCCCAACCCATCGTCAATTTGGGTAATGACACGACCGTCTGTTCTGGTAATTCTGTAACGCTGAATGCTGGAAATACCGGTGCCACTTTCTTGTGGAGTACAGGCGCTACTACTCAAACCATAACGGTAAGCAGCAGCGGCACCTATTGGGTTGATGTTACGAATGGTGGAACGACAAGGGATAGTGTGGTGGTGATAGTATCAACTCCAAGTAATTTTACTGCAAATGACACGCTAGTTTGTTCCGGAAATAATACCATATCAATCAACCAATTATCCCCAGGTGTAATTTTTTGGTGGGACAGCCCCTCAAACGGAAACATTGTAAATGTAGGGAACAGCCTAAATTCAAATTTTACAAGTACAGACTCTTTTTACATACAGGGATATGCGACCCAAAATTCTTTTTCAGCCGGACTTCCTAACAATAACCCATCTAGCCTCGGAGCATCAACTGCTCAAAGCGCCAGTTTTGGATTCAACAATTATGGTATTTCATTTAGTACCTCTCAAAATATTTTAATTGATTCTGTAACTGTTTATGCAGCATCTGCCGGTTCCTTTAATGTAGTATTACTCAATAGCTCGAACAATGTAGTTTTTACAAAATCGTTTACCGTAAACAGCGCTGGTGCCCACAGGCTGGGTTTATCTTTTTTTGTACAGAGCGGCAGCTATAGCCTTGCTATTAATGCAATCAATGGCACTTCCTTTTTTATGTTTTTCGCAGTTACACCAAGTATTTATCCACTTGTTTATGATTGCGTGACATTAACAGGAGGCTATGGTAATGTAAATTTTTACAGTTATTTCTTCGACTGGAAAATTACTAAATTTTCAAATTGCGTTACAAATATTCAGCGCCTGATTGTCAATGTCAATCCAACACCTCAGGTTTCACTACCATCCGATACTATTTCCTGCGGCAATGATGTTTCTTTTGATGTAACATACCCGGGAGCGAGCTATCTTTGGGATGACGGCACAACAAATCCTGTAAAAATCATCCAAAACTCCGATACAGTATCAGTAATTGTTCAGATTGGGATATGTGCCGCGCGTGACAGCTCGATTGTATCTATCATTGATACCGTAGCTTTTCAAACCAGCGATACCTCGATTTGTGCAGGCACACATAGAATTTTGGCCAATCAGACTTCTCCTGGCACACTATTATGGTGGGACAATCCTACGGGTGGTAATTTGGTGAATGTTGGCAATGCTTACAGCTCAAATTTTTTGAGTTCCGATTCATTTTATATACAGGGCTATGCTGTTCAAAATTCTTTCTCTGCAGGTTTGCCAAACAATAACCCATCGAGCCTTGGCAGCTCTACAGGCCAAAGCGGTAGTTTTGCTTTTAATAATTATGGTCTTTCTTTCAGTACATCTCAGACGATTTTACTGGATTCGGTAACTGTTTACACAAGCGCTGCTGGTTCTTTCAATGTTGTTTTGCTTAACAGTTCTAATGCAGTCATTTATACCAAATCTTTTACGGTTAGCAGTGCAGGCGCTCAGCGAATTGCCCTTGGCTTCTTTATTCAACCCGGCAATTATAGCCTTGCTGCCAATAATATCAGTGGCACATCGCTGTTTATGTTTTTTTCTATTACTCCAGGTATATATCCGCTTGCTTATGATTGCGTCACAATGACAGCCGGTTATGGAAATCCAAACTTTTACAGTTTTTTCTTCAACTGGAAAATAACCAAATTTTCAAGCTGTGTAAGTGGAAGAAAAAGGCTTATAGTCAATGTTAATCCTACGCCAACTGTTTCGCTGCCTGCAGATACCCTTTCTTGCGGACTACCAGTTACATTCGATGTCAGTTATCCTGGAGCTACTTACTTGTGGAATAACGGAACTACGACCTCAACGAATACAATCCAGAATTCTGCGACTGTTTCTGTAAGAGTCCAGTTGGGTATTTGTTCGGTAAATGACAGTTCAATTGTTTCAATTATAGATACTGTTTCTTACAGTGTTAGCGATACACTGGTCTGTACCGGAACACATAATCTGAGTGTAAATCAGTCTACTCAGGGCGCTATATTCTGGTGGGATAGTCCTGTGGGCGGTAATTTGGTGAATGTCGGCAATGCTTACAGCTCAAATTTCACAAGCTCCGATTCATTTTATATACAGGGCTATGCTGTTCAAAATTCTTTCTCTGCAGGTTTACCTAGCAATAACCCATCGAGCCTTGGCAGCTCAACAGGACAAAGCGGCAGTTTTGCTTTTAATAATTATGGCGTTTCATTTAGTACCACTCAAAGCATCTTACTCGATTCAGTAACAGTTTACACTACATCTGCAGGTTCTTTCAATGTGGTTCTACTGAATAGTTCTAATGCAGTCATTTATACCAAATCCTTTACGGTTAGTAGCGCAGGCGCTCAGCGAATTGCCCTTAGCTTCTTTATTCAGCCCGGCAATTACAGCCTTGCTGCCAATAATATTACTGGCACATCGCTGTTCATGTTTTTTTCTATCAGTCCCAGTATTTACCCGCTCACTTATGATTGCCTGACCATGACAGCCGGTTATGGAAATCCAAACTTTTACAGCTTTTTCTTCAACTGGAAAATAACCAAATTTTCCAGTTGTATCAGTGGAAGAAAAAGGCTTATTGTAAATGTCAATCCTACCCCAACTGTTTCGCTGCCTGCAGATACCGTTTCATGTGGTTTGCCAGTTACATTCGATGTCAGCTACCCTGGGGCTACTTATCTTTGGAATGACGGTTCAACCAATCCCATAAAAACAATTCAGAATTCCGATACAGTCTCAGTAGGTGTTCAATTAGGTATTTGTTCTGCATCAGACATTTCTGTCGTTTCAATCATAGACACTGTCTCCTTTACAGTTCCCGATACCACTGTTTGTTCAGGGAACAATATCGTTTCTGTGAATCAGACATCACAAGGAATTTTGCTTTGGTGGGACAGCCCAATCGGAGGTAACCTAGTCAATACCGGCAATTCATTTAGCTCAAACTTCAACAACAGCGATACGTTTTACATCGAAGGCAATTCTATTGTAAATAGCTTTTCTGCCGGATTCCCTAACAATAACCCCTCTAATCTGGGAAGCTCAACAGGGCAGAATGGAAGCTTTGCCTTCAATAACTATGGCATATCTTTCAGTACTACGCAAAAAATACTAATTGACTCCGTAACTGTTTATACAACATCTGCTGGTTCATTTAACATTGTTTTGCTCAACAGTTCCAATGCAGTAGTATATAGCAAATCCTTTTCGGTGAGCAGTGCCGGTGCCCAAAGACTTTCCCTTTCATTCCTTGCAGATGTAGGGAATTACAGTTTAGCAGCAAACAACATAAGTGGCACTTCCTTATTTTTATTTTTCAGCATTTCACCCAGTATATACCCCAGAGTTTTTGATTGTGTAACTTTGACTTCCGGCTACGGTAATCCAAATTTTTATAATTATTTCTTCGACTTGAAAATAAAGACATTGAGTTGTGCAAGTTCAAGGAAATTGAAAAAAGTAGATGTTTTACAAACTCCAATTCTAAACCTACCTGTTGATACCTTTGGGTGTAATGGTCTATTAAGCTTAGATGCAACTAATTCGGGCGCAAATTATATTTGGAGCAATGGAGCTACAACCTCAAATGTACAATTAACTAGCACCACTGGATTAGATTCTATCTCTGTAATTGTCAGAAATGGGGTTTGTTCCGATTCTGCACTGATAAGATATACGGTAGTGGACAGTTTAACTTTTCAGCCTTTCGATACTACAATTTGTGGAGGCAATTTATCACTTGACATTGCAAATAATTTTGGTGCATCAGGATTGGTGTACTGGTGGGATAGCATAAGTTCAGGCAATTTATTGGCTGTTGGCAACAATTACAGTATTGAACTTTTCGATAGCACTACCTTTTATCCCGAAATTAGACCTGTTGTTAAAAAAACAAATGAAGGCGTGTCTGCAAATTTTGTTTTAAATACAATTAATGGGGGTTACTATGCGTTTAACGGTGACCGTGGTAATATTTTCGATGTACGAGAAGAAATTTATCTGGATTCTGTTACTGTTTATGTAGATAACTCTAACCTAATTTCAACCCTGCAGATTATTTCTCCCACCGGTCAGGTTATTTTTGAAAAAAATGTAACACTCTTACCCGGTATCAATAAATTAGCGATTGGTCAAATACTTTACCCAGCTAACAATTACCGATTGCTTTTAAAAAATATCGTTGGAGGTGGCTTGATTTTTTGCGATGCGCCAACACCATTTCCTTTGAATTATGAAAATATAACCATTAGAGATGGTATTGGTTTTGCGAATAACTATTTTTTTTACAATTGGGTCATTCGCAAAACTGCCTGCCCCGGCATTCGTAAACCTATTAACGTTAACGTGCTTCCAACAAGGAATTTCAATTGGCCTCAAGATACAATCATCTGTGGAGGAAGCATCAATTTAGACCTTAGTTATCCGAATTCAAGTTATCTGTGGAATGATGGACAGACAACTTCTTCAATAATTGTATCAAATATTGATACTATTTGGGCTGAGGTAAGTACTGGCATTTGCGTATCTAAAGACACTATCCTTGTCTACCTTTCCAACCCGCCAACTCAGCTTAATTTTCCATCTGACACGACAGTTTGCGGCGGTTTAATAACACTAAATGTGAGTGGAAATGCGGCAGCTTATGCTTGGTACGACCAGCAAATCGGCGGGCAGCCTATTGCCTTCGGAAACCAGGTTTCGCTAAATGTAACAGACAGTACTGCTGTTTTTGTAGAAGGCCTTAATCTGCTAAGATCATCTACTACTTTCGGGCATCAGACAGTACCTATAAACAATGGCGCATATACAAATGTTGGCGGTTCTAACTACCCAACCCGAGGCCTTTTGTTTGATATATATAAAACGCTGAGACTGGATGAGGTTTCTGTTTTCACAGATGGCCCTGTAAATTCAGAAATTTCTATTAAAAATGAACTCGGCTTTGAAATTTTTAGAACCAATGTAAATGTGAGTACGGCGGGAGAGCATGTAATTGCCATTAACTACATTCTTGAACCGGGTAATAATTACAGTATCTGGATGGAAAACATACAGGGCAGTGGGCGTCTTTACATAGTCAGCAACTACGCATTTCCATTAGTTTATAACGAATTGCGTTTAAAGAATGGCCTACCACAAGCTTTATCGAATCAGTATAATAGTTTCTACAAATGGCGTGTATCGACACCCGCTTGTGCTACATCCAGACAAGCTGTTCAAATAAATGTGCCAGAGTATCCACAAATTTCTATGCCCGCGGATACAGCAATTTGCAACGGAACTTCCTTAAATATTGTAAGCTTGATAGATGTTCCTACTTACAATTACTTATGGAGTAATGGAACAACTAACAATGACCTAACTGTCAATACAACAGGAAGATTCAGCGTAACTGTAACAAATAATGGATGTTCGAGCGTTAAAGACATCCTTGTTCAATTTCCTGTTAATCCAGCCGATCCTCAGATTGCAGATAGTAGTATTTGCAGTCCAACCCTGCTTAATCTTTTACAAAATCCTCAAGGTGGGCTTGTTGTTTGGACAGATCCAATAGGAACGCCTCAGTATATAAGTGCTCCATATCAGGTTTATCTATCCGATACGGCTTATTTTACAGTTGAGTATGCTGCCAGAACCCAGACCAGGATAGGAGAACAACAACACCCTGACCCTAACGACATCAGTAGATATGAAGGTTTTATTTTGTCCAATACTTTCGATGTACTTGAACCAACTGTATTAGATTCAGTCGCTGTTTATTTCAATTCAGCTCCTATAAGTTTTGATGTAATTTTAGCCGACAATTCCAACAATATTGTAAATCGGAGGACCGTGACATTATCTAATGCAGGTACTAAAGTTTTTCTGCCCTTAGATTTTATAATAATGCCCGGCAATAACTACCAGTTGTATGTCGATAATATTGGTAGTGCTAAATTCCTGGTTGACCGATTTGTATCATACCCTCAAAGCAGTAGTAGTGGCATAGCTGTGCTTACAGGAACAGCATTCAGCGGAGTATCTTACAATTATTTCTATGATTGGCATTTTAGCTATGCGCTGAACAATTGTTATGCCTCCAATAATGACAATTTCACCGTTCAGGTTACCCTGCCACTCCAATTGCCCGATTCTATTTTTACCTGTACTGATATCCTGCTCGATGCCTCTGTACCTGCCGCAGTCTCATATTTATGGAACGATGGCTCTACAACGTCGAATCTGCTTGCTAGCCAAAGCGGTAATTATACGGTCACAGTAAGCGACGGAGCTGCATGTAGCTTTAGCAGCACAACCGAAGTTCAAACCCCGGCAGCAATTGTATTTGACGATAATAACGGTATAATCTGCGGCAATCTGCTCAGCACAAACTATGGTTCAAACGGTCAATTTGTCTGGAACACAGGAAGTACTGCTTCGCAGTTGTCAATCAATAACCCAGGATTTTATAGTCTTTCTATTGAAACGGAGGAAGGCTGCATTGTGAGTGATTCAGTCATAATCAGCGCTTTAGAAAATCCCCCTGCTGTTAACATCGGCGATGTTATTAATATATGCGACGGAGACACACTAGATGCAGGTTTCGCCGGACAGGGCATGACTTATTTGTGGAATACTGGAGCGAGCACACAAAGTATAATTGTTACAACAACCAATCTTTACGCTGTTACAGTCACTTCGGCAACCGGCTGCAGCGGTGCTGATTTTGTTTATGTGAATAAGCTAAATCCCCCTATTGCAGGTTTTAACTTATCATTAAACGTTAATACCGCTACATTTACGAGTACAGCTCAGGGTGCCTCAACAATTTACTGGTCTTTTGGGGATAATACAACTAGCCAAAATAATGTTGTTGCTTATCATGATTACTTATCTAATGGATGTTACCTGGTAACCCAGATTGTTACAAATATCTGTGGAACAGATACGCTTGAACGCTATCTGGCAGTTGGTGTTGATCCGGCGGGATGCGGAGCTACTGCAGCTATGGAGAATAATGATATCAGTACTAATATTCAGTTAATGCCAAACCCCAACTACGGTGAATTTTCATTGGTAATTGCTGAAGAAACTATTGTACTCTATGATATTAAAATCTATAGTATTCACGGTCAATTGCTTAAAGAGATTACAAATATCCCAATTGGGGAAAGGAAAATAAATATAAATATTCAGGATGCATTGCCGGGCATTTATATCCTTGTATGTAATTCAGACAAAGGCAGTGCAGTATTTAAATTCAGTAAAATTTAATCCAAAATAAAGGAATTCCTCAAGAAATAACTCAGCGCCAAGTAGTAAAAAACTTCAGGAAATTAATTTTCTAAGTTTTGCCATAGCTTGGTTTTGTTCAGGCACAAAGAATTATTCAGTCTCACAAAAATAATGTTGGTTTTGGGGCTTTTCAAAAAAAGCTGAATAACAATTAATATTAATTGTTAATTTTGAGGCTTAAATAAAGAAGCGATTGAAGACAGTCAACATAAATGAAAAAAATAGTCATAGAACCTAGGTCGAATCCGTTTAAAATAAATTTTTCCGAGCTTTACAGTTATCGGGAACTTCTTTCTGCATTGGCTTACCGCGATCTCAGGGTTCGATATGCACAAACCTTTATAGGTTTTCTTTGGGCATTTATGAATCCTATTTTCTCCCTGCTCATCCTTACCTTCGTTTTCGGAATTGTAGCTAAAGTAAATCTGTCTCCTGGCTACAATGGTCAGGAAATTCCACATTTGCTTTACACCATAGTCGGCTTGGCCGGTTGGACCTATTTTTCCGAAGTTTTTGCTCAGGCAGGGTCCTCAATTATCAGTGCACAGCAGATGGTTCAGAAAATTTACTTTCCCAGACTGGTTATTCCACTCTCGAAGGCAATTACAGGCCTGGTTGATCTGGCCGTAAATTTCATTCTGATTACTATCCTGCTCATTATTTTTGGTTACAAACCTTCTCCAAATATTGTTTTTCTACCATTGTTTATAGCAATTGCAGTATTGTCCGGTTTAGCTGCCGGAATTTGGATGAGCGCCCTAACGATTCGATATCGCGACTTTCAGTACATCACGCCAATGCTATTGAGAATTGGTATGTTTATTACCCCCATTTCATATCCATCTGCAGCAGTTCCGGAACAATACAGAATGTTTTTTTACCTGAACCCGATTACAGGTATTGTTGAGGGCTTGCGTTGGTGTATCCTGGGTGGCGAAGCACTGAATCCATACACTTATATTTCGTTTGTAATTATTATAATTTTACTGTTATTGGGAGTACTTTATTTTAATAAAGTAGAGAAGATAATGCCCGATATAATTTGATTTATGTCCGATACCATCATAAAAGCAGAAAATATTTCCAAGCTCTATAAACTTGGCATTGCCGGAAGCGGAAGCCTGTACCAAAGTTTGGGAATGGGATTGAAATCATTGTTGAAAGGCAGAACAAATTCAGCTTCACAAAAAGATTTTTGGGCACTCAAAGACATTAATTTTGAGATTAAAGAAGGCGAAGTTGTTGGCATAGTAGGCAGAAATGGAGCTGGTAAAAGCACCCTGCTCAAGGTTATGTCAAGAATCACCAAGCCTAGTACAGGAAGAATAGAACTCAACGGTCGCATTGCTTCTTTATTGGAAGTAGGCACTGGTTTTCATCCAGAACTTACCGGCAGGGAAAATATTTTCCTGAATGGGTCTATTCTTGGCATGAGCAGAGTCGAAATCAGACAGAAGTTTGACGAGATAGTTGACTTTTCAGGCATTGCTGAATTTTTGGATACCCCGGTTAAAAGATACTCCTCTGGAATGTATGTCAGATTGGCTTTTGCAGTTGCCGCACACCTCGAATCTGAAATTTTGGTGATTGATGAAGTGTTGGCTGTGGGAGATATGGAATTTCAGAAAAAATGCCTTGGCAAAATGAATAATGTCGCCAAAAGCGGAAGAACTGTACTTTTTGTCAGCCATAATATGGGTGCCGTAAAAACGCTTTGCAATAAAGGGTTTTACCTTAAAAACGGTACCATTCTTATGCAGGGGGATATTGATGATGTAGTTGATCTGTATCTCGAACAAAGTAGAGTTTCCGAAAAAATATATGAAAGCGGTGCGGTATCAAAGATTTTAACCTATCAGGATGGTGCAAACATTATCCTTGAATTGGATTATAACTGCGAACAGGAATTGAAGCTTCCAAATCTGGGTTTTGTACTGAACGACCGCGACGGAAATCCGATAATGGGGCTAAATCCTATGATGCAACCCAATTTAACTGAGAAAAAAGGTTTTTACCCTAAAAAAGGTAAAGTGAGGGTAAATATTAGCAGTCCAAAACTCCTCGATGGTGTTTATACCTTTTCGATATGGTTTGGCGACAAATCGGGCAATTTCTTTTGGGAGAATGACTGTGTCAGTATTGAAATCATTGCAATGACAGATATAATCCAAATGTACAGACCTGCACAAGTAGGTTATGTTGTACCAGATTGTAATTTCGAATTCAGTTAATAAAAAATCATGAGCATACTAAGAAAAATCAGTAAAGCAGTCAGATTAAGACTTCATTCAAACAGTTGGACTAAAAAAGCTATTTGCCTGGCAGCTGATTTTCCAAATGAGGTAAAGTTTAAAAATAGTCAAATCCACTTTAACCTCTTTTCTTTGACAATCGTACAGAATCAACAGGAATTCATATTGGATGCCTATCAGAATATGTGCAAGCTGGCTGAGATGGCAGCTGTAAAGTTTTATAAAAAAGACGATTGCATCATCGCAGCATTTCCATACTTGACTGTTGAAGTTCAAACAGCTGAGGATATTTATATACTCAAGGAGATATACCTCAATAAGGAATATGGTTTCTTTTTCAACGAAAAAAGCATAGTTGTAGATGTTGGTCTTAATGTTGGATTTGCCAGTTTATTTTTTGCCCTAAATCCAAATGTAGCACAGGTCTATTCTTATGAGCCCTTTAAACCAACAATTGAACAGGCTCGGAAAAATATTTCGATGAATGCTGATTTGGAGAAAAAAATAACAATTCACAACTTTGGCCTCGATGCGGACGACAATTCATTGGAAGTTGAGTATAGTTATGACCAGAAAGGAAGAGTTGGAATTCATGGGGTAGCCCTTGTTAAAGACGAACATAAAAAAATTGAAAAACAAAAAATTGAACTAAAGAATATTGTCAAAGAATTAGATAAAATTATTGAACTGCACCCAAGCACAGATATTATTTGTAAAATCGACTGCGAAGGCGCTGAATATAGTATTTTTAAAGCATTTGAAAGCCAACCCTTTCCTAATGCGATTAAAGCAATATTAATGGAATGGCACGAAAAGGGTGTCGACCCGCTTATTGCCATACTTCAACGCGATGGATTTAAAACAATCGCAAACTTTGCTGATAATCAAAAAGTAGGGATGATTTATGCCATCAGATAATTTTCCAAAGATTTCTGTAATTCTACCCGCCTACAATGCCGAAAAATATATTGAAGCAGCTGTAAACAGTATTCTTTTACAAACTTATCAGAATTTTGAAATTTTTATAGCCGACGATTGTTCAAATGATCGTACAAAAGCTATAATTGATGCTATGAACGATAGCCGAATACAAACTTATCACAATGAAACTAATTTGGGAAAAACAGAAACTGTAAAAAAACTTTACAGTTATGTAAGCGGTACCTTTGTTACAATCCACGATGCCGACGACATTTCGCTACCAGAAAGATTTGAAAAACAAATGCTGGCATTTGCTACAAATCCAAAATTAGGAATGTGCGGAACCAGCTTCAATAGTGTTTCTGAAGATGGAAAAACCGTTCTGGAAACAATTATCATGGAATCTGACTACAATAAAGTTCTTGAAAATATTCCAAACGCATCGCAGTTTCATGGACCAACAATGATGATAAAAAAATCAATTCTGGATGAATTGGGAGAGATTTACAGGCCTTTTTTTAAAAATAATTACGAAGATACTGATCTGGCCTATAGAATAGCAGAGCGTTACGAATCTGTAAACCTACCTGAAGTCCTATACATCTATCGCATACTCGAAACTTCGCTTTGCAGGTCTAAAGTAGATGTTTGGAACAGAAATTTATACAAAGCAGTTGCTTTTTTGGCAAAAGAAAGAAAAGAAAGTGGTGCCGATTCAATCATGAGGGGAAACCCTCAAGTAGTATATGACTATTTTAACACGGCTACAATTCACTATCAACAAGATACATCATTGATTCATCGTGAAGCTGCAGCCTATTTCATGTATTGGAAACTATATCCAAGAGCGATTAAGGAGGGATGGTTGTCGGTAGTTAAAAATCCTTTTTCTTTAGTCAATTGGAGAATCTGGTTTTATTGCTATCGAAAAAGGATGTTTTCAAAAAAATAGCAAAAATGAAATCATTTCTAAAAAGATGGGTTTTGTACTTTGCTTCAAAAATTGTTGCCTGGGCAGCTGAGCACAGACAGCTGGAGCAAAATAAGAAATACCGCCTAAACAAAAGTATCAGTCTCTACAAAGTCAGCCTTATCGGTAAGGTTGAAATTGGAGATTTTACTTATATTAACGAAGGCTCGACACTATCTGGAGGTGACTTTTCATCTGTAAAAATCGGCAAACATTGTGCTATAGGCCGGCAGGTTCATATCACCTCAAAAACGCATGATTTTAGTTTGCCAACATCTGATGAAACTCACATTGTGCACAATACCATAGAGAAAGATACCATTGTAGGCAATTATGTCTGGATTGGGGACAAGGTTTTTATTAAAGAAGGCATCAAAATTGGCGACTATGCTATCATCGGAGCAAACTCAGTAGTGATTGAAGATGTAAAGCCATTTGAAATTGTAGCCGGTATTCCTGCACGTCACATAAGGTTCAACACTGCGCATTATAAATACAAGGACGATAATGCTTAAATCTGTTTTACATATTACCAATTGGCATCCTAACCGGGACAATCCTTATGAAGCTGTCTGGATGCAGAGACATGTTGAATCTTTAAAAAAATATTGCCACAATGAAGTTTGGCATATTCAGGTCAGGCTTGAACGAAAATTGAAATGGCATAAATACAAGGACGAGTATGGCTGTAATCACAGAATTCTCGATCTGCCAACCAACAAATGGATTATTTGCGAAATTTTTACTTTCCTAATATTGACCTGGCATTTACTTTTTGTCATAAAGAAAAAAAAGTTTGACCTTATTAACTTTCATATTGCTTATCCCCTGCTGTCCTATCCTAAACTCGTAAAATTTTTTGCAGTAAAGCCAGTTGTCATCACCGAGCATTGGAGTGCTTATCATTTTAATTTTGGTTTACCTATAGAGACTTCTAAACTGAATAGAATCAAAAACATTTTCAGACATAAGATTCCACTGATTACTGTATCTAAAGCACTTGCAAATGACATTGCTACTTTTTCGGGTTGTGCCGAAGAAAATACTTTTATTGTGCCGAATGTTGTAGATATTCAAAAAATTGAGCAACATGTTACAGGCCACCCCCCCAAAAAAGGTCTCAGCTTTTTTATGCTTGGAGGATGGACGCATCCCAAAAGACCTTCGATTATTATAAAAGCTTTTGCAGAATTTCTTCGAACAGAAACCGAAGCCAAACTCTACATCGGAGGGAAAGGACCAATGCTAGATGATATGCAAAAAACTGTGGCAGAATATAACATAGCAGAGAATGTATTTTTTTTAGGACAGCTCGATGCCGAACAAATTGCCCTTCAGTTTAAAAAAACTGACCTTTTCCTCCATGCTTCCGATTATGAAACATTTTCGGTAGTATGTGCAGAGGCATTATGCTATGGTATTCCTGTAATCGCCTCCAAGGTTGGTGGCATCATAGAATATCTTGATAATGAAAATGGAATTTTGGTTTCTAAAAATGAATCCGGGCTATGGCTGGAAGCATTGAAATCCATTAAAAATAAAAATTTTGATGCCAAAATAATTTCGGAAAAAGCAACTGAGCGATTTGGGATTGACACTGTTGGTAAGATTTATTACAATTCATTAAATCTGATCTTAAATGATTTTCAGCGATAAAAAAATACTGATTATTTCTCCTGAACCTTGGGGGGTTAACCATATTTCGAAGCACCACTATGCCTTGGCGCTAATAAAAAAAGGAAATACCGTATATTTTTTGAATCCCCCCGCTAAGACTGATAGAATAAATGAAATTGAAGAGAGATTGTATATTATTGATTATAAATTGCCCTTGAGAGGAGCAAACAGATTGCCATATTTTTTTGCCAATATTATAAACAAAATATCGGCTGCAAAAATTCTTAAATTAGCCAATACAAACTTTGAAAACGTTTTCAGTTTCGATCCTTTCAGATTTCAGAACCCTTCAGTTTTTGGCAAGAATCTGACAAAGATTTATTACGCCGCTGATTTGCACCATACACCACAAGAACGCATACTCATAGCTAACTGCCAATTGACTGTATCTGTATCAAAGTCCATCTTAGCCCGTTTCGAAGTTTGCAAACAACCATTGCAGTTTATCAATCATGCCATATCTGAGACCTTTGCCGAAAAAGCAAGAGAGAGATTATTAAAAGATGAACAAAACGAGCTATCATCAGATATAAAATGCGGTTATGTCGGCAATTTATTGAGCAGATATATTGACTATGAATCACTGATTGATATTGTAGCCTCAAATCCAAAGGTGAAATTTTATTTCATCGGTCCTTATCAGCAAAATAATCTTGGCGGTGATGAAAATGAATTTGCCAGCAGGATCAATACCTTAAAAAGCCTTGAAAATGTCAATCTGATGGGCAGCAGAAAACCGGCTGAAGTATGTAAAATCATACAGGATATGGATATGTTTCTAATGACTTATAATGCTGACAAATATCCTGCAGAAGTGTCAAACAGCCATAAGTTGATGGAATATCTGAGTACAGGAAAAACAATTGTAGCCAACAGAACCATGACCTATGAATCAGCTTCTCATAAAGATTTGATCATAATGTCTGAAAGTAATCATCAACTTCCAAAATTATTTCAGGAGACTATTGAAAAATTAGATGATTACAATAGTCCTTTATTTATAAAAAAACGGATTAAATTTGCGCTAGAAAACACGTATAGCAAACAGATTGAAAAACTGGAACAATATTTTAGTACTATTGGGCAATAATTATTTATAAATGAAAATCATACCAAACAAAGTCAAATTTGCCATCATCGGCCTTGGCCATATCGGCAAAAGACACGCCGAAATGGTTCAAAGGCATGAAGAATCTCAATTAGTAGCCTTTTGTGATATAAGACCCGCCGCTGAATTGGGTTTAGCACATTTTGACGGAATTCCCTTTTACGACAACATTGATGACTTATTCAAGGCTGGGTTGGATTTCGATGTACTCTGCATCTGCACACCAAACGGGCTACATGCTGAACAGGCACTTTTGGCTTTGGAATATCACAAACATGTGGTTATTGAAAAACCAATGGGGCTTACAAAAGCAGCCTGTGAACAGGTTATTTTCAAATCCCTGCAGGTTTCAAGACATGTCTTTGGGGTAATGCAAAACCGCTACTCTCCCCCCTCAGTCTGGATTAAAGACCTTATCGGCAATGGACTTTTGGGCGAAATATGTATGGTACAAATCAATTGTTACTGGAATCGCGATAACCGTTATTACCGACCAAATGAAAAACCTCATAGCTGGAAAGGGAAAAAGGACCTGGATGGCGGCACCCTGTTTACGCAGTTCTCTCATTTTATCGACATTATGTACTGGCTTTTTGGTGACATCAGAAATGTGCAGGCTCGTTTTGCTAATTTTAACCATCAGGAAAGCATCGAATTTGAAGACTCCGGTTTTGTAAATTTCGAATTTGTAAACGGCGGTCTTGGAGCGCTTAACTACTCCACTTCGGTTTGGGACAAAAATCTGGAAAGCTCTATGACCATAATAGGCTCAAAAGGTTCTGTAAAAATTGGCGGGCAATATATGAACGAAGTAGAATACTGCCATATCGAGGGCTACTCAATGCCCGAACTGCCGCCTTCAAATCCAGCAAATGATTATGGGCATTATAAGGGTTCTGCTGCCAATCATGTCTATGTTATCGAAAACGTAGTGGATGTACTCAAAGGAAGAAAATCCATCAGTACCAATGCCCTCGAAGGACTAAAAGTAGTTGAAATTATTGAAAAAATTTACGCCTTAAAATAAGTTATCATGGATTATTTTGTTCATTCAAGCGCTATTGTAGACCAAGGCGCAACTATTGGAAAAGGAACTAAAATCTGGCATTTTTGCCATGTAATGCCCAAGGCAGTAATTGGAGAAAACTGCAATTTTGGACAGAATGTATTTGTTGCAGATGGCGTAATTCTAGGCAATAATGTCAAGATTCAGAACAATGTTTCACTTTATACCGGAGTAACATGTGACGACGATGTTTTCCTGGGACCAAGCATGGTTTTTACCAATGTAATAAATCCTAGAAGTGCCGTCAAAAGACAGGATCAGTACCTAAAGACGCATATTGGTAAAGGTGCAACAATTGGTGCTAATGCAACGATTGTTTGCGGACACGATATTGGACCCTATGCCTTCATCGGTGCGGGAGCGGTCGTTACTAAAAATGTACCCGCTTATGCGCTTTTGGTTGGAAATCCTGCACAGCAGATTGGTTGGATGAGTGAATACGGACATCGACTTGAATTCGATAGCATGGGTTTTGCGCTCTGTAAGGAGTCAGGACAGGAGTATAAATTATTGAATAAAAAAGTAGAAAGGGTAAAATAAATCAAACTCTAGACTTTCATATTTCATACTTTACTAAAAACTGAAGGCATTACTAAAGCGTCTTTAAAAATAATTTTTTCAAATTTTCTGATTCTCTTTTGGGCACAAAAAGATATTCACACCAATCCAAATTTGAATGAATGCCAATAGATTCTAACTCTTTTAAAGCTTCAAAGCTTCTATCTTTGCTATATATAATTCTAAAAATAATATAGTCCCATCCTTTTAGTAAGTTTTCAATTTGTGTCTGCCTAGATAATCTTTCCGTATTATTTTCATCATATACAGGCAAGACTTCAATTTGCAGAACCGGATTATCCCTAAGAATAACAAATTCAAGCCCCTGAAGCACCACCAATTCTGCACCTTCCACATCAATTTTAATAACAGAAAATAAAGGGAAATTTTTGACTAAATCCAAACCACTAAGATTGTAACAGCTAATAAATTCTTTTCTAACTATGGTACTTTTTTCTCTAAAATTTTCAATCATCGATGCTGAAGAATCGGACTCATCAATACAATAAAAATTTAATTCATAAATATTATTTTCATTTGAGATCCCACACGGATAGATACTTACGTTTTTGAATTTATTGGTATTAACTAATTTATTTGCATAATATACACATGACGCGTTTGGTTCAAAGCCTAAATATTTCATATCAGGATTTACTGACTTTAGTTTTAATAGCGTCTGACCTACGTTAACGCCAACATCTAAATAAGCTCCATTTTTGTTTTTGGACAATATTTCTAAAACCTTTATCATCCAGGGTTCAGAAATATTATAATTACTATAGCCCAAACCACCTAGTATTGGTATTTTGAATGTGTTTTTATTAATAGTAGTATTTATATTAAAATTAAAGTATTTGATTAAACTCAATTTATTTAATACCTTAGCGAATAATCTCATTAGTCTAACTTTCATAATTTTTTTATTTTTCAATTCTAAATAAAAATTTCCTCCAACCTATTTCCCCGAGATCCTTTGACGTAAATATAGTGTTTCTTTTCTATAAGTAAATTATTTTTCAACCAAAGTTGCGCATCTTTTCTGTGTACAAAATGTGAAACATTAGCAAGATCAGGGATTTTAACTTTTGTAAATTCATTGCCGATTAAGATTACCTTTTCAAAACGAGTATAGACAATCTGTTTATCCAATAGGTACTGATGTTCTTCATCGCTGTATTCGCCGAGTTCGAGCATTTCTCCTAGAATGAGTAATTTTGGCATTTCGGGACTTTGCTGCGCAGCGCGAATAAAGACCTCCATACTGCTGGGATTGGCATTGTAACAGTCGAGTAGTAGGGTATTGCCTTTCCATTCGAGCATTTGAGAACGTAATGCAGAAGGACGATATGCCGAAATCGCCTCTGCAATCTGATGAATTTCAATTCCGAACTGGTGCCCTATCTGAGCAGCAGCCAATACTGCATCGCGCCAGAAATCGCCAAAAAGAGCTGTTTTTACTTTTGCTGATTCGTCATTTATCCAAAGATCGAGTTCCAAGAGTGGTGAGCCTGTTATTTCGGCTCTTACAGAATTGCTGTCATCGCCATATAAAATGCGTTGTTCAACAGCTTTCGATGTTTCGGAAAGAATATTATCTCTGCCGTTTACAAAGACAAGGCCTCCATTTTCTTCGAAATAATCGTACAATTCTTTATTGGCTTTTATGACATTTTCGAATGAACCGTATTCGCCCAGGTGGTCTTTACCACAATTGGTAACCAAACCATAAGTAGGTTGAACCAAACGGCACAGAAAAGCAGTTTCATCGAGATGATTAGCCCCAACTTCCATTACGGCAATTTCATGATGTTTGCCAATTTGTAATAAGGAAAGCGGAACACCCAAATGATTATTCAAATTTCCCGGAGTAGAAAAACAAACATATTTAGTTGAGAGTACGGCTTGCACTAGTTCTTTTGTAGTCGTTTTACCATTCGATCCCGCTATGGCAATTACAGGCATTTCCAACTTTTCTCGATGATAACGGCCCAATTGCTGTAGCGTAGTTTCACAATCATCAACAAATATCCAACGCTCATCGGCTTTGTGCTGTTCCAAAAGCAATGCGTCATTTACAACAACTGCTGCCGCTCCGGCCTCAAGAGCTGCTGCTGCGAATTGACAGCCTCGGTGTACACCTCTTTCGTCCTTGCGCCCCACAGCAAAAAAAATACTATCTTTGATAACCTTTCTGTTATCTATGCTGATATGTGGGTAACTTATATAGCGTTGGTATAATGATTCTATCTGCATTTTTTCTTATTTGATGCCAAATTACAAAAAATGCAAATTCGATTCAGCTGACTATTACTAATTTTATCATTAAGTATAAAAAATTATCATCTTTGAAAGAAATATGCCCCTTTTACCATACATCAATGCTAAAAAAATGTAAATTTGCGCTAATAAGTTTGACATTGTCCAAAACCAATTATTATGACATACGAGCTAAAAGAAATAGGCCAGTTTAAATATATCGAAGAAGGAGAAGGAGAAATACTACTTCTTCTGCACGGGCTTTTTGGTGCTTTGAGTAATTTTGATGGCATCATTACCCATTTCAAACCAAACTACAAAGTAGTTGTACCTGTTTTACCTATATATGAGGCTCCTATCAGAGAAATCTCAGTTGATTATCTGATGCGGTATTCTGTTGAATTCCTCAAGGAAAAAGGTTATGATGGGCAAAAATTGCATGTCTTGGGCAACTCACTTGGTGGGCATGTAGCGCTATTCCTTACACTTGGACATCCCGAAATTGTAAAATCGCTTACGCTTACTGGTAGTTCAGGTTTATTCGAAAACACCTTGGGCGATACTTTCCCCAAAAGACAAAACTATCAGTTTATACAAAGGAAGACCGAGTATACATTTTACGATCCGGCAGTTGCAACCAAAGACCTGGTCGATATGCTTTTCGAAATTGTAAACAACAATGAAAAAGCAATGCGTGTTGTGGCTGTTGCTCGCTCTGCTATCAGAGACAATGTAGAGAACAAATTACACAATATCCTTTGTCAAACCTTGCTCATCTGGGGAAAACAGGACCGAATTACGCCACCTTTTGTGGGTGAGGATTTCCACAAGGGCATCAAAAATTCACAGTTGAATTATATTAACCGTTGCGGCCACGCACCAATGATGGAAAGACCCGATGAATTCAACATCATTCTGGATAAGTTCCTGAAAAATGTAAAAACATATTGGTAAATATTTTAAAACCCCTGATAGCATCGGGGGTTTTTTGTTGCCAGAATGTAAAAATTAACATTATTCTGCCCTAAGCTAAAGCATAGGCCTCATTCGCTGTGGTGCTTACTGAAGGTTAAAACCTTCTTGCGCAAAAATCTGATGCTTTTATGCTCAGTTTTTCATCACCGACGAATGCCTGGGTTTTAACCCGGAACATACCCGATTATTAACCAAAAATAACGCAGATCCGAACCAATGTCCGAATCTGCGTTATTATTCAAAAATCAAATTATTAATTATGCACCTCAGGCATTTTACATTCTTCCTCGGGTTTGCGGCCACAGACCTGACAATCGCCTATCTGATTTTTCAGCATGGGATTGTTTTGTGCGCAAGAACCTCTGAAAGGTTCCCCCTTGAAAATGTAACGGATGTTCATGAGCACAATTCCAATGAAAAGGGCTACAAAAGCAACTGCAAAAGTGGTCAATGTCTGTACTAACATATAATTTAGCTTGTTTATTCAAAGTTAACAATAAAAGATTGAGTTTGGTTGAATACTATTCCTCCTCAAAATCCATAGGGATATCATCCAAATCCAAGTCAGAATCATCATCATCCAATTTAAACTCAAGAGGCATTGGTTTATCCAATTTCATAACAGCATTTTCGATGATTTGATGTAGTGAAACTGGTTTTTTTGCCATTTTTTGCTCATTCAAATTATTGATTACTGCTTTATTGCTGCTTTTTTTGAAGAACTTTTCGAGCTCTTCGGCGGAGCGTTTTGTGATTGTTCTTTTCATAGTTTTCTGTGTTTTACAAAATTGGGGCAAAAAGAATCTTAATTCCCTGCTCCGGTTTTTTTACGGAAGCCAATGGATTTTTTATTGAAAATATCTTCGTCATTACTGAGTTTCAGGGTAGCAGTATCTTCGTAAGTAATCACATTGAGCATCATAGGATTGCGCTCCTCATTTGGCATTGCCGCAAGGCGCAGACTCTGATTTTTGGTAATTTCATTGATGACATTTCTTACTGTACGGGCATTACCAAAATATTTGTCGCGGTAATCGTAAATAAATTCCAGATACTTTTTCAGGTGCTCTTTGGCATCGTCCTGAATGCTGAAACCCTCCTGCTGGAGCATAAGTTCGGCAATACTAAACAATTCTACAGCTGAATAGTCTTCAAATTTCAGCATCTTATCAAAACGGGAGCGCAAACCAGGATTGGCTTTGAGGAAGACCTCCATATTGTCGGGATAACCGGCTACAAAAACAAAAAATTGTCCGCGGCTGTCTTCCATTCTTTTTAGTAGCGTCTGGATAGCCTCGTTTCCAAAATCGCTGCTGCCACCCAAATTACCTGCTCCGCCCGAGGTGAGCGCATAAGCCTCGTCGATAAACAATACACCGCCCATGGCTTCATCCACTTTCTCGGCAGTTTTTATGGCAGTTTGACCTACATAACCTGCTACCAGACCCTGACGGTCGGTTTCAACGGTATGTCCTCTTTCCAAGATGCCCAAAGCCTTGTAAATCTTGGTCAGAATGCGGGCCACGGTTGTTTTGCCTGTACCAGGATTGCCAATAAAAACCGTATGCAGGAAAAATTTATTCAGCACATTGCGGCCACTTTCGCGGTAAAAACGCACCAGACGTACCATTTCTTCGATTTCGGTTTTTACATTATCCATGCCGATGAGTCCGTTCAGTTCGGCCATTGATATCTTGAGCAGTTTTTCGTCGATTGGCAGATTTGGCAATTTTTTCGGACGCTCTACGTCGATCATTTCCACATCCTGAATTTCAACTGTCTCCAGTGTTTCTTTATCGAATTGGGTAGGGTTTTCTGCCGACATGATACGCAGTCCCAGATTTATCTTGGCCTGATCGATTAAATCGTATACAAAACGGGCATTTCCAAAGGTTTTATCTCTTTTGCGATAAGCCTCGGTAATGATTTCATCGATGAGATCTTTAGCCGCTTCTGATAATTTTACAGATTTACGATTACAGGCATATTCCGAAATCTTCGAGAGTTCCTCGGGCAGATAATCGGGAAATTCGAAATACATTTTGAACCTCGATTTCATGCCCGGATTCGACTCCAGAAAGCTTTTCATTTCTTTTGGATAACCAGCAGCAATTACGGCCATATCGCCAGCACCGTTCGACATTTCCTTGACCAGAATTTCGATTACCTCGCGGCCAAAATCCTTGCTGTCATCGTTGGCTCTCGCAAGTGCATAAGCCTCATCTATAAAAAGTACCCCACCACGCGCTTTTTCAATGGCATCTTTTACCTTTGGGGCCGTCTGTCCGATGTATTCACCTACCAGGTCAACACGGTCCACCTCATGTACATGCCCTTTAGAGAGCAGGCCCATACTTTTGTACAATTTGCCCATCATTTTGGCAACGGTGGTTTTGCCAGTTCCCGGATTTCCGTAAAAAACCGAATGGATATTGATTTCTTCATCCTCGATAAAACCTTTTTCTCGGCGAAGATTCAAAAACTTCAGATAGCTCGCATGTTCTCTCACCTTTTGTTTGATGCTGTTCAGACCGATGAGCCCATCGAGATTGAGCATGACCGTTTCAAAATTATCATCTCCTTCCGGAATTTGATTCAAGACAACTGGCTGCATCTGATTGGGAAGCACCACACCGGCAATTCCCTCCTCCGAAAAAACGCTCACTTCGAATGGAATAACTGCCAATAGTTTGTCCATGAATATAATCTCGGCAGTGTAGCTGTCTTCCGACCAGGAGCCTTTTATATTGGAACCCCAGTGAATACTGAGATCGATATAATCATCTTCAGCATCGACGTGGTGCAGCTTTACGGTTTGACCTTTGAGCTGACGGGCCGAATTCATAAATTTTACTGTAATTTCGCAATACCAGCTGCTACCTTTCAGCATATTGGCGAGCAGGATTTCGTTGTATACATAGCGTGTCTCCTCTTTCGAAAAGGTTTTCAGGTAGATTCTTTCCTCCTTGGGCAGGTCATCGTAAGGACCCTCATAGAGTTTCAGAGAGCGCAGCGCAACATAAGCCATAGGATCCGGTATTTTTACAGAACTTTCCTCCACATAAAAATATTTTGTGCCTACTTTCTCACCATCGATATAAGCTTCCCAATAATAGGTGCCTCTTTTCCAGAAATTTCCGATTTTTTTATTTCCCCAACCCTCGCGGATGTAAACTACCTGATCGTATTTACTCACTTTTCTGTCGAGCTCCAGGTCGCAAAGTTCCTTACGTCCTTTTTTCAGCGAAAAGCATTTGAGGTTTACCTTAATATTCCAATCCTCTTCATCGAAAAGTTTGTTGTAAAAAGACAATTCGGCGTAGAGGTAACTCGTTTCGTAACGGTCGAAAACCTGACGGTATTTTTTCTTATTGTCGGCCAACCATTCGGTCGAACCGTACACTTTAAGGTCGCGGTATTTAAATTTAATAAGATTCGGATCCAATAATTTTGACATGGAGGTATATTTTGATGAAAGCAGCCTAACTGAAAAAATCAGTTCTTACTTTCTTATAAGTGTAAAGTCGGTGGAAAAATTCTATCAGCAATCAAATTTAACATAATTTGATAAAAAAAACCTAAAAATGCAGAAATAAATCTGTGCTAGAGCAGCTCGAGGCATTTTTTCAGACTATCGCGCCAATATGGGATGCTGATGCCAAAATCGCTTTTAATTTTTGCTTTATTGAGCAAACTAAAATGCGGTCGGCGCGCAGGAGTTGGGTATTCTTTGGTCTCGATAGGAAAAACCTTGACATTCAGGTCTCTGATTTCGAAAATTGAAACAGCAAAATCGTACCAGCTGCAAACACCCTCATTGCTGTAATGATAAATTCCCTTCCAGCCGGGGCCTTTGCCCGATTCCTGGGCAGCAATCATATCGAGCATAGCCTGGGCTAGGTCGGCCGCATAGGTAGGTGTACCGATCTGATCAAAAATGACTTTCAGCTCGGGTCTTTCGGCGCCCAGTTTCAGCATGGTTTTAACAAAATTATTACCAAAGGAGGAATAAACCCAGGAGGTACGCACTATAATTGTCTGTTCACAGATTTCGAAGGCTTTTTGCTCGCCCTGCAGCTTGGTCAGCCCGTAAACCGATTGCGGATTGGTTTCGTCTGTTTCTACAAAAGGCGTATTCTGATGATTGTGGTAGACATAATCGGTAGAGATATGTAGGAATTTTGCACCATAAATATTACAGGCTCTTGCAAGATTTTCGACGCCTGTCACATTCACTTTTATGGCATTTTCACTGTCGCTTTCGGCTTTATCCACAGCTGTGAAGGCAGCACAGTTAATGCAATAGGCTATGCGCTGTTTTTCGAAAAAATTTAAAACTTCATCGGCATTGCAAATATCCAGTTCATCGGCATCGCTGAAGATAAATTGAAAACTGCCAAGATAATTTATTGAAGCAAGTTGCTGCAGTTCAGATCCTACTTGTCCTTTGGAACCTGTTACGAGTATATATTTCATGGGGTAAATTGCTGTAGATTAAAAAACAAAACAGTCTTCATGCGCTGCCAAAGCAGGTAATATGCGGTCTTTATCAGAAAGTATTGCATCTGACAAATCAATTTGCCAATTAATTTTCAGGGCAGGGTCATTGTAAATAAGTCCACCTTCGTCGGCTTTTGAGTAAAAGTTATCGCATTTGTAGAAAAACTCTGCTGTTTCGCTCAATACCACATAGCCGTGCGCAAAACCACGCGGAACATATAGTTGAAGCTTGTTTTCGGCACTGAGTTCTATGCTGTAGGACTTCCCGTATGTAGGTGAGCCCACACGCAAGTCGACCACAACATCCAAAACAGTTCCCTCCAATGCCCTTACCAGCTTGGCCTGAGCGGCTTCGCCTTTTTGAAAATGCAGCCCACGAAGTACGCCATAGACCGATCTGGCTTGATTATCCTGTACAAATGGCCTGTTTATTCCGGCCGCTTCAAAAACCTGTTTGTTGAAACTCTCGAAAAAGTAACCACGTTCATCGCCGAAAACTTTAGGCTCGAATACAAGAAGGCCGGGAAATTCTGTTGTTGTAAAAGGCATTTTGTCTGTTTAAAACTTAAGTATTTTTTGCAAATTTATTCAAAACATTTGATTTGGTCAATCAAAAAATCGAGATAAGAAACGGTATATACCTGATAGGCCTTCGACCAGTTGATTTTTACAGCATCGATTTCAAAATTCTTCAACTTTTTTAAACTTGCTTTCGATATAAAAAAACTGCAAGTGTAAAGCGTTTTTTTGCCTTTCTGTTCCGCCTCAGCACCTGCAAATGTTTTAAGGTAAAGCGTTTTTCCTTTTATGGATCGGAGCTCCAGGCTTGAGTTTGGAAGCATCTGCCCCATTTGCCCTGCAATTTCACTATCCTGTATAATGATGTTCATATTCAGGCTGTATTTTTCATCGACCTTTGCCAATGCAGCCCAAGATTCCAGATATTCCTGTCCGATAAAAAAACGTTCGGTTCCTTCGGGACTATAGCCGAAAAATTTTCTCGGCTTCAATTGCATTTTCTTTCTGCCGCTGAATTCATCGGTCAGATTCATTTCCCATTCACAACTGATGGCGTTTTGAGTCTGAGCAGAAAGGCTGAAACAAAGGAGCAATAAAAGCGTATGGAAAAATAGTTTCATTTCGGATAGGAAGTTCTTTGAACTTTTCATGTTTCAAAGATAAAGCCTTTTGAAAAAATAAGTCAAACTGAGCACTAATTATTGTTTAAAAAAATCCGGACTGAAGCATCAAAACAACTCCGAGAAAAGCAAGCCCGTAAAATTTACATTATTGAAACATTACAATTAGCATCTGCAAACATAAATTTTCTATTTTTGTGAGCTTAAAGCAGCGTGGAGAAATGAAGAAAACAGACAGTGTGACACAAAAAACAGCGCGGCTAAAGAAGGCTTTGACTAAAACTTCTTTTGCTGCCCAACATATTATGCAAATGCAAGCTGAATGGGCGGCTCTTCTGGATAATAAAAAAATTACTTATTCCCTTAGCCCTCTGTTGTATGCACTTGCCATACGTTATCCTGAGCTGAATGCCCTGGCTGCCGAGCAATTGGAATCGGCAATGTTGCCCGATTATTCGAAAAGTCCTTTGCAAAGCGATTCAACACTTTCCATTATTGGTAATAGCGGATTAACTAAAACCGAGATTAAAAATATTTTGAAAGAATCGGAGGTGAAGTATAGTACCGTTCCCGAAAAATCGACCCATCTGCTTGTAGGACGCAGCCTCAGTGAATCGGATCTCGCTTTGCTATTAGAACTGCGCGAGGGACGTACCCTACTCAACGAGCGTATATTTTTCGATTTTTGCAGTGCCATCAGGTCTTTCGATACCGATAACCCCGATGCGATCAGGCAGCTGATGCTGCACGAAGATGATATCAATGTTGAGATTGCGCTTGAACTGATGAAATCGACCGCTTCGCCAAAGGATTTTATTTCTGAGATTTTAGGCATTTTTATCATTTCCAAAAAGGAAGATTTGATAACAAAGGCAGAAAAACTGCTGAAGGTATATGGCTCGGCACAGTTGAAAAGCCGTCTATCGAAAATCAAAAAAGATGCCCTGAACAGTAATTTTGATGAATGGCTGACCGAAGCAGGTATCAATGTGGGACATTTTTACAGACTGGCCTATCTGAAAGACCCCCGACATATTTCATATTTTAACAAGGCCGTGCAACTGCTCAAGGCCGATGAGCTTGACCATTTTTTGAACAATGCCATCCGATGCTGGGCGTTCAGCGCCAAACCACAACACATATCTGTACCGTCGGATGTTGATTTTGAACGATTTGCACCTAAAATTTATCAGTGCTACGGCTTGAAAGAGCTGACTGTCAACATTCAGAATTATAATTTTCTAAAGAAACTTCCTCCGGGTATTGCTGCGCTCAGCGAATTGGAAAGTCTCATTATAACTCCTTCGCTTGCCGAATTTCCTTTGGAACTGCAAAAGTTGCCCAATCTGAAATCTCTTTTTATAAACACTGTCCAGATGACCAATCTTGATAATGTTTTTAATCGCGGCTTCGAGAAATTGGAATACCTGAAACTTCACCTTTGCCGAATGGAAAGGCTGCCAAAAGGAATCGGAAATTTGAAATCTCTTCGTGTGCTCGATTTAAATGGAGGAGACCTCAAAGAGCTTTCTCCGGAAATCAGCCAACTGAAAAATTTAAAAGAGTTGAATATCGACAACAATAAGTTCCGCGAAATGCCCGAGATTTTATACCTGATGTCTGAACTAAAAAAACTGAAAATGAAAAACCGCTGGTCGGATCAGGAACAACGCAATATCGAAACCCTAAAAATGAGTCTAAGCGATTGTGAAATAATTATTTAGTTAAAACAGCATGAAAAAGATTGAAATTCTAAGGGAAAATTTTTCGGAGAGGCTATACTTTGCAGGAAATGAAATGGGCAGCAACTTATCGGGGCAGCCTTATTTAATCCCAGGGAATGCTGTACCTGAAGATGCCAAAGTACTCTTTTGGGATTTTGAAAATAAAATTATCCAAGGCAGTTACAATTTGTGTGCATATCAATATGAAGAAAATATGCTGGTTCATATCGATTTTATCAGCAAAGAATTTTTTGAAATTAGTTTGAATGGGACATTTTTTTCTAATCCTGAATTTTTTCAATTGACTTTGGGCCGAGAATATAAAATCAAAAACGGTGATACTTTACAGGTAGAGATGAATCACCATGCGCTAATTATGTGCATTTTATAATAATATACAGAAAAGCCATCCCGAAGGATGGCTCAATATTTATCTCTGGATTATTTTACACAAAATAACTGACAAGTGCTGCAAGGGTATCTTCATCCACTTCGCCACTGTCATCTAAGCTGTTGTCGTTTTGAAATTCCTTGATTGCGGCAGTAGTTCTGCTGCCTACAACTCCGTCAATTACAAGATTGTAACCTATGTCATTCAACACAAACTGAAGTTCGATGCCATCAAGTTCTTCAATTTCGCGGAAAGCCGAACGCAGATAATAACTTGTGTCGCTGTCAACCTTACCATTTGCAGACAAATCATTATCTTTTTGGAATTCCTTGAGTGCTCTTACTGTGTTATTGCCAACCACGCCGTCGATTGCACCAGGTTCATAACCCAAACAAGAGAGAATTACCTGAAGTTTCATGCCGCCTACATAGCTGCGCAGCGAAGGAATCATAATTACATCGCCAGTATAGTATGAATCTTTACCATCATTCATCTCTACCAAAATTGGGTATTTATTGCCATCGCCATAAAATTTTTCGGCAACAGCCCAGGGAGAATCACCATCTTCGATGGTATAATAACTCACAACATCAATATCGAGCTGGGTTTTTACCGAGCCGAACAACCCGCTGGCAAATTCTTCTTCAATTTTTGCCAAATCATCATCGCTTTCGACAGTACCGCTGATATAAGTGATTCCATCTTCGATAGTTACACTCAGATTCTCAGCACTTATCCCCAGCTCTTCAATTCGTTCAATAATTGTTTGCTCATTGATTTCATTTTTTGCATCATCAAATAGTCCCATAATAATAGCAGATTTTAAAATTTGGAATGGTTTTAAAAATTAAGTTTTTTAGGAAAAAAACTGTTTGGCTAAAAGATAAAAGCTTACTAAAGGTATGATTTATTTTTCAAATGAAAATAAATCATTTAGTTAATAATTTAAAATAATTTGACTTGAAGCGCATTTGACATTGATTAGTTTTTTTGTGAAGCGAGATTTCAACAATATTTTAGGATATTAATTATTATGCTTATCTTTATACTTAATGATAATTTGGACCTAGATTTGAATCATATCCAATATACAAATAAGATGAAACGCATCTGCCTCGCCATTTTCTTATGCTTGTCAGCCCTTGGGCTGAATGCTCAAAATACTGACAATACCCGTGAGCGTGACAAGAAAAAGGACGATCAAAAAGTAATTGAAAATAAGGCCACAGATAAACAGGCCACAGATAAGGAAGAACTGTCAAAGCCAAGTAAATCTGCTGAACTTAACAATATTGAGCTAAGCGATGAGGCCTTACAAACCATAGAAACAATTGCCATACAAAAGGGCAAAAAAAACAAGAAATCGAAAGATAAAATGGTATCGCCTCCTGCACAAAAATTCAGGGTGCGCCTGCTGATTCAGAATAAAAACCCTCACCCAATGTGGTATCTGATGCCTTATAAGGGCTCGAACCGCTTGCCGGAAAATGGCTTATTCAATGCCGATCCAACACTCATTGAAGGAAAAAAAATGCTGTCGATGCGCCTATACCAAGGGCAAGTTCCTGAAACTTTTTTGCGTGAAATACTTTTTACGGGTTTGGAAAACCAACATTTCAGGGCCTTTTATCTGCCTGCCGGTGCCACGCTTTCCCTGCGGAATTACAACATTGACTGCTGGCAGGATTCAGAAACTGTAGAATTCTGGGCAGTTAAAGAGCTGAAAGCCAACAACAATACCGAGCTCCAAAATGCCATGCCTTATGAGATGCTATCCTCAATGAATGTTGAAATCAATTGCCCCTCAGATCAAAACTGCTCTACTGAGGCAGTAGCTCCCAATGACAACATAGCTGCTTCGACTGAACCACTTCGTTTTGTAAAAGCCAATAAAGTGAGTAAATATCTGGTCAGGCTCAATCAACCGCAATGATTTGATGAAAACTTGCAGCAGGAACAGAACTTTTATTATTTTTGCATTGTTCAATATCAATCTTAGCCTACATAGCTCAGTGGAAGAGCTCCGGACTCCTAAGCCGTAGACACAGGTTCGATTCCTGTTGTGGGTACCAAACAATTATATGTCAGCAACACTCAAATTTTTTAGAATTGTGGCCTTCGCCGAAGGTATCTCTTACATACTTTTTGGCATAAGCATGCCACTTAAATATGTTTACGGAATTACAGAGCCGAATTATGTGGTAGGAATGGCACATGGCCTGCTTTTTTCGCTTTATTGTTTGCTGACGCTGATCTTATTTTTTGAGCTGAAATGGACCTTTGCCAAAACAGCCCTGGTTTTTTTAGTTTCGCTTATACCATTTGGTACCTTTTTAGCAGAGCGAAGACTTTTTAATAATAAGAAAGGAATTTAAGTTTCGCACTAATATAAAACAAAACAACCCTGATTTTTCGTGAGGGTTGTTTTGCCAAGGCTGTATTTTATTAATTTTTCGATTTCGATTTTTTCCAATCGTGTATGATATTGCTGACCTCCTCCAGGTATGCATCCTGTTTGAGTGTTTTGTGCCAGCTCTCCGTACCTTTCACCCTCAAAGAATCCGAAGCAATGTACTCTTTGTCGGCTTTGAGCGATTTGATGAGCAACTGATCGATATCTTTATTGATGCTTTTGTACTTTTCGGCTTCCTTGTCTATTTTTTTCTGTTCAGCATCATAAGTATTGAAACTGAGGGAATAATTACTTTCATCCTGTCGTGATTTCAGCCATTTGGCATTTTCATCTATCAATTGAAATGTTTTATTGGCAGAAACTCTTTTCTCGCTTTTAGCTTTGACTTTCTCCAATACTTTTTTGGCTTCGGCACTCTCCTTGTAGGTCGCTTTCCCAATTTCGGACCAGGCCATTGGATAATCTTCTTCTTTTTCGCCTACCTCCATATAACTATAGGCACCCGGTAATATAATATCAGGTATCACACCTTTCAGCTGATTGGAACCGCCATTGATGCGATAAAATTTTTGAATGGTGATTTTTACGCTGCCCAACTCTCCCAACTCGGTATATTTTGCCGGTACGATCTGATCGAGGTTAAAGAATCGCTGTACGGTGCCTTTTCCAAAAGTAGAGGGTGCAGTACCAACAATAATTGCTCTCCCATAATCCTGCAGGGCCGCTGCCATGATTTCGGAAGCTGATGCAGAAAAGGAATTTACCAGAATTACTAGTGGTCCTTTATACAGCACAGTTTCATCCCTGTCTTCGTACACAAATGGCTTGTTGTCTCTGTTTTTAACCTGCACAATTGGGCCTTTTTCTATAAAGATTCCAGCCATATCAACCACATCCTGAAGCGAACCGCCACCATTGAAACGAAGGTCGATGACAATACCGTCAATATTTTCATCCATCAGTTTTTCAACTTCTTCTTTCACATCTTTAGAACAACGACGGCCTCTGGGATCATCAAAATCGGCATAAAAGCTACGCAAATCAATCAGACCTACTTTTACACCCAGTTTACTGTTTTCGATGATGGCCGATTTGGCATAGCTATCCTCAAGAATAACCACATCGCGTATGATAGGGATTACCTTTACTTCGCCACTCGTTTTTTTAACAGTAAGTCTTACTTCGGTTCCTTTGCTACCGCGAATCATAGGTAAAACATCGTCGATGCGCATATCTACAACATCCACAGGTTCTTCGCTGCCCTGAGCCACTTTGATGATTTTATCGTTGACTTCCAATTCTCCCTGACGGGCTGATGCCGAACCAGGTACTACATTCACCACCTTTATAAATCCATCCTCTTCTCTGAGTTGTGCACCTATACCTTCAAGTTTTCCCGACATTCTGATATCGAAATTTTGCTTGTCGAGTGGAGGGAAATAGCCCGAATGTGGCTCATGAGCATTGGTAAAAATATTTACAAAATTGTTGATGCGCTCATTGCGGGTTTCTTTTTCGATACCTTTTGCCCAGTTGTTCAAATTTTTGAGCAATTTTTCGCGTTCTTCTTTTTCAATGACCTCAACAGTTTTGATCTCGAGGTCTTTGTCGCCCTTTACTTTAGCTTTTTCCTGATTTTCGAGTCTCTCCTGAACGCGACCTAAAATTTGCAATTTCAGGTATTTTCTCCAGCGCTCGCGCAGTTCTTCTTTATTGGCAGCAAAACTCATTTTATCTCCGTCTGTTTCGAAACTTTCTTCTTTACTAAAGTCGAAAGGTTGTGCAAGAAATTCTTCAAAATAGGATTTCACCAATGCAAAGCGTTGATCATAGGTTTTATTTACGACATCGAAAAATTCAAAATTACCTTTTAACGCAGCGTCGTCTAAACTCATGCGATAAACCTCGAATAGTTTCATGTCATCTTTCAGGAAAAACCTTTTGCTGTTGTCGAGCCGTTTGAGGTACAAATCGTACACCTTAGCAGAAAAACTGTCATTGATGTCTTCAGGATTATAATGATTGTACTTCAGCGCCTGCAAAAGTACCTCCATAAGCAACTGTTCCCGATTATCAATGTCGTTACTTATCTTGATTTTCTGTTCCGGTTCGTGACAGCGGAATGCAATAAAGATGCAACAGGCTGTTACAAGAATGGATATTTTACGAAACATAGGTATTTATTATTTTTAAATTTTGTTTGAATAATTATGAAGATGCAGTTCACACAATAAAGGAACAAATATGAGGTTAAAAAAATTTAACTTTAACATTATTTAACAGCCGAAAACTGCACAATGCATAAATATCAGAAAAATTAACCAGAATTTCAACAAAAATATTTAATTTTAGATGCGCTGAAGGAATGTGCCGACTAATTTTTTTTGATATAATTCTATTGTTCAAACTCCAAGCCAGGTTTTTTATTTTATGACATCCAAAGTTTTTTATAATGGTGAGCTGCGTACTACTTGTACTCATCTGCAGTCAGGGCAATCAATTATAACCGATGCACCTACCGATAACAATGGCCGCGGGGAGGCTTTTTCTCCAACAGATCTTACTGCTACATCGCTTGCAACCTGTATGATTACAGTAATGGGTATTAAAGCCAGGGCAAATGATTGGAATATTGACGGGGCAATATTAGAGGTCACAAAAGTAATGGCTTCTGAACCCCGACGAATTTCGGAAATACATATCAGGCTAATTATGCCTGCTCAGAGCTTTGATGATAAAACACGTAAAATTCTTGAAAATACGGGCAGAACCTGTCCGGTGGCCCTAAGTTTGCACCCCGATATTAAACAGCTTATCAGTTTCGAATGGCAATAGTTTTAGAGGGATTAAAAAAAGTGGCCTCGATGGTAATTCTCAAAAATCAGGGTCGCTATTTGTTGCTAAAAAGGGCAAATGAACCGAATAAAGGCAAATATCTGCCCGTGGGCGGTAAACTCGACCCTTTTGAAACTCCATTGGATTGTGCCATAAGGGAAACCTTTGAGGAAACAGGCATCAGCATAGTAAATCCTAAGTTTTGCGGGCTGTTAACCGAAAGTTCTCCTTTGGCTTATAATTGGGTTGCCTACATTTATTTGGCCGAAATTGACGATCTCGCTCCTCCGCATTGCGATGAAGGCGAACTGGAATGGATAGATTCAGAATTACTCGCTTCGATAAATACTCCGCCAACAGATTTATTCATTTATCAATATGTACATAAAAATATCAAATTTGCCTTCAGTGCAGTTTACGATAAAGATATGAATTTGATTAGTATGCACGATGAATTGAACGATGAAAAAGTTTATCCTCCTGCCGAATCCTGAATACAATATTTAAAGCTACGCTAAAAATTTAGATTATACATTGAATACTTTGAAACTAATTTAGCACGCGTTATGTCTAAAAACTTATCAGTTGAAATAGATAGCTACATCGAAAAGGCAGCTGATTTCGCCAAACCTATTTTAATGAAAATTCGCGAAGTGGTTCACAAGGCTAATCCCGAAATTACAGAATGCATCAAATGGAGTTTTCCTAATTTTGAATATCAGGGGCAAATACTTTGCAGTATGTCTGCGCACAAAAAGCACTGCAGTTTTGGCTTTTGGCGGGGTAATGAAATGGAAGACCCCGATAACATCCTTCAACAAATTGGAAAAACAGCAATGGGGCAGCTTGGTCAGCTAACTTCCATAGAGGATTTACCTTCTGTTGAAATCCTTACTAAATATCTGCATCAGGCAATTGGTCTATCCGCCAAGATCAAAGTAAAAAGCAGTTCCAATTCACATACTCAAAGTAGAAAGGGAATTCCCCCGCCAGAAATTCCAGATTATTTCAATGAAGCATTGGAACAATCGGCCGAAGCAAAAATGAATTTCGAAAAATTCAGCAATTCCTGCAAAAGGGAATATGTTGTTTGGATTACAGAGGCAAAAACCGAAAAAACTAGGATAAAAAGGCTCTCGGAAGCTTTGGAAATGATAAAGGAAGGCAAACAGCGCAACTGGAAATATCAGAAAAGCTAATAGATACAATTCCCTTTACAAAAACGTACTAAAAGAAAAGGTAAAACTTATATTACGCCCGGTAAATTAGGCAGCTTTATTCTGAAGAAAAATTTGCAGTTGGAAAGGAAGCTACGATAAGAAAGAAAAAGGAGTAAATAAGTCTATAACTTTCGCTCAACCTTCTCCCTTTTCCTATACCAATTGAACAGACCATAGCCAGCAATACCGAAGAAAATAATATACTCGACTGCAACGACATAAAGGCCTTTATAGAAATAAACAAAAACTGAAATGGCATCAACAACTACCCATAGCAGCCAGCTTTCCCATTTTTTTCGCGCGAGCATAAAGGTTGCAATAACGGAAGCGATGGCTGTGAAAGCATCGGCGTAGGGCAGCGCTGCTTTTTCGGGAAAAAGTTGTGGCAGCAGTTGATGAATGTTGCTCATTAACAGTCCCCAAAAGATGGTTCCAACCAAAAGTAAAAATATATAAAGCGTCCATTTCTTAGACTTGATGCTGCTGATTTCAATCTTCCGTTCAACTGCCCCTTTTGCCCAGCTTCTCCAGCCATAGGCAGTGGTTACCATAAAAAAAACCTGCAAGAGCATGTCTGAGTACAATTGAGCCTGAAAGAAGAGCAAAAAAAAGCAAAAGATATTGACAATACCCGAGGGCCAGGTAAGAATATTAGCCCGGGCAGCCCACCAAACCGAGAGCAGCCCTGTGGCAGTACCCACTAGCTCAATTAGGCTGAGCGGATAATTGCCAATATTAAAAACAATAAATTCAATGCTTAAAATATTCAATAAAGCTCGGTTTTAAACTCGTTAATAATTTTTCTGAATAGACTTTTCGATGAACCATAACTTACAAAAATCACATCCAGCCCACTATTTTCAAACTTTTTAAGGTTCAATGTAATGGCATCGTAGAGCCAGGAGTCTGGATTTCCAAATACGCCTCCACCGACAAGGGTAAGGAATACTTTATTAGTTATGCCTTTGTTCATATTGTTGATAGCTGCCCAAAAAGTAGCTTCGTAAGTTGCTTCCAAAATCATTTTTCCAAAGGGCTCCCATTGCTGCGAAGAAATTCCACTGTAGGCAACCGGAACTCCCGAGCAGTAAACCTGTGTAACTTTTGATCTACCCGCAAAGGCGGTAACTGCTGCTTCATGCTGAATGCCTACTTTGAGCAGGCCTTTCAGATACTCGTATTCATCGCTGTTCAAAGCGGTCATTTTTTTCCTGACAAGATCTAGTCCCAGCGCGTAGGCAAGGCAATAGCCGTTTTTCATATTCCAAAGTTTGCTGTTGCCTTCCTGAAAGAATTGTTCAATATCTTCGAGACAATCGATCTGCAAGTCGGCAGTTTGACCAATCTGCCCTTTCACATTCACAAAATAATTTCGGTAAACAGTACCGGCGCCACAGGCAATTGCACAGGCAGGACCCTGAGTTTTATCATAATCGTAAATACCTACACCATCTTCTGGCACTGCATTTGGCGAGGCCATTTCCAAAAGATTAAACTGTGAAGCAGCCTGAAATACAGCCCCGTTATTTTCGCTTTCCCCATGTAGTTTTTTTACATCGCCAATGGCTTCACTCAATGTGATCTTCTGATTTTGGGGCAATTCAATTTTTCTCAACTCAGCCAAAGAAGCCAGTTGAAAAGTACCGGGGTCATATGAATGTCCATTGACCACTGAATATATCAAGCCATTTTCAAGCTTCAAATTATTTCTAACCTGTTCAGGATTTTGCTCGGCAAAGCCAAAGAGTTTTTCGAACCACATAAAAGAGTCAGTTTGTTATTTAGAGATTGTATTCATTTGTACAAAGTATCAGGTATCAGGTATCAAGACCTTCAAAATTGATACAAAGGAAGCAATTTACGTAAGATAGTTAAATACTTGATGCGCTTCGCGGAACTTCGTTTAAAGAGCTCTCTCGTCTTTGGGACGAGATCGGTTCTTGATACTTGTTGCGCTTCGCGGAACTTCGTTTCTTGATACCTGATACCTGATACCTGATACCTGATACCATAAGCTAAAAACTAAACAAAAGCATCCCATAAAAATTCAGGGGAGCCGTAACAAAATACTTCGGCAGGCCGTCGAAATCGACATAGCCCTGATTGTAATAATT
>JBIPOO010000321.1:0-4209 GCA_044379045.1 Saprospira sp. | reverse complement strand
AAATAATATTCTAGTTCATGCTGTGAATAGCCACAAATTAAAGAAGCTTCTGACATTATCGACAATTCTGACAAATTATTGAGGTCGGAAAAAATGGATACCTTCCCATATTTTGAAACACCCGTGATGACTACCTTGTGCAGATAATGATCGGCTCCCTTCAGAATTCCATAAAAAGACTTGAGTTCTTTGATGTGCTTTTCAGAGATCTGAGGTTCGTGTATGTAATCGGTGATGGGTTTGTCATATTCGTCGACTAGTACCACACATTTTTGATCATTAGCGCCAAGTTTTTCAATTAACTCTAAGAAACAATTTGCAGCTGATTCGGATAGAAGCTTAATTCCATAACGAATAGCATGTTCCTTTATTTGAGACAATAAACCAATCTGTAAAGTGCTGTGTCTTGTATCAATACTGCTCAAATCTATATGTATGACTGGATATGTCTTATCCCAATCCCATTTATCCTCAATCCAAAGGCCCTCAAATAATTCCTTTTTTCCTCGGTAAAGATACTTTAAGGTCGATAACATCATCGATTTGCCAAAGCGACGTGGGCGAGACAGGAAATAAAAAGTTCCCTGTTTGAATAAATTATAATAAATCTGAGTCTTATCTACATATAGATAATTATCTGTTCTTAATTTTTCAAAGTCTTGTATACCTATGGGGAGCGCTTTCATTTAAAAAGTGTTTTGTTGACATAAAGGAAAGCAAATATAAGACAATTTGACTTAATTCCCGATAAGCTAAATATAAATGCAAATGTCAAACTTTATCAAAAAGGTTTTCTCAAATGCAGGAATAGTTTAATTTTGCATAATCTGCCAAAAATATTAGCGCCTAAATTTGAACCTTAGAGCATTTGGCATCGTCTAAATAGGGTTCAGTTTCAACCGGAAATACAGACAAGCAATGAAAGCATCGGAAATAGCAATACTTATAGGAGGAAAAGTAGAAGGTGATCCCAATACAATGGTTTATAAACCTGCAAAAATTGAAGAGGGGGAAGCTGGTGCAATCAGTTTTTTGGCCAATCCAAAATATGAAGAATTTATCTACGATTGCAGATCATCGGTCATTCTGGTTTCAAACGATTTTCAGCCAAAACAGCCGATTGAATCTACGCTGATTCGTGTCGAGAATGTATATGCTGCACTTACGATTTTACTTGAGAAATTTGGCGAAACTGCTCAGGAAAACGATGAAGACGATGAAGATTTGATTTCGCCATATGCTTTTATTCATCCCGAGGCGGAAATTGCCGAAAATGTTCGCATCGATGCCTTTGCTTATATTGGGAAAGGGGTGAAAATTGCTGCCAATGTGCAGATTCAGGCACAAGCTTTTATTGGAAATGATGTATATATCGGTGCTGAAACAATAATTCATAGTGGGGCAAAAATTTTACATGGCAGCATAATTGGCAAAAATTGTACTATTTATCCTGGTGCAGTAATCGGTTCCGACGGTTTTGGATATGCACCACAGGAGGATGGCTCATTCAAGAAAATCCCTCAGCTAGGCATTGTCGAACTCTGCGATGGGGTAGATGTGGGAGCCAATACAGTCATAGATAGGGCTACAATGGGTAAAACACTCATTGAAAAAGGTGTTAAACTCGATAACCTGATTCAGATTGCACACAATGTCACAATTGGAGAAAATACTGTAATAGCTGCGCAGGCAGGCATAGCAGGTTCTACAAAAATAGGACAAAACTGTATGATTGGTGGCCAGGTTGGTATAGTAGGGCATATTGCCATTGCCAACGGCACCAAAATTCAGGCGCAAAGCGGTGTAAATAAGGCTGTAAAAGAAGAGAACACAGCTTTATTCGGCTCTCCAGCCTTGTTGTATAATGATTTCCTGAGAGCCAATGCTGTATTTAAACAACTGCCCGAATTGCTTAAAAGGGTTGAGCGATTGGAAAAAGATAAACTATAAATAATTCAAAAAAAAGGATTTTCCGAGAAAGAAAATCCTTTTTTAAGTACTATAACTAGGCAGCAGAAAGCGATGCGAGCTTAGTTTTGCTCAATTTGCTCTTACAGTATTCCTGTGTCAGTTCAAATTTTTTGACATTCTTTTTAGATGGGAATTCGAACATAGCATCGGTCATGATAGCTTCGCAGATGGAGCGAAGTCCACGGGCACCGAGGTTGTATTCTACTGCCTTATCTACGATAAAATCGAGAGCGGGCTCATCTACTTTAAGTTCAATGCCTTCAAAATCAAAAAGTTTTTTGTATTGACGTATCAATGCATTTTTAGGTTCGGTAAGAATGAGTCTCAAGGTAGCCCTATCGAGTGGCTGTAAGTAAGTGAGTACTGGCATACGTCCTAAAAGTTCCGGAATAAGTCCGAAAGATTTAAGGTCGTGATGGCTTACATAACGGAGCAAATCATCGCGGTCGACCTCTTTGCGTTCATCATTACCAAAACCTATTACATGTGTATTGATTCTTCGGGCAATGTGTTTTTCAACACCATCGAAGGCACCGCCGCATATGAAGAGGATATTTTTTGAATTAATCTTAATAAGTTTTTGCTCAGGGTGCTTTCGTCCTCCTTGTGGTGGAACCAAAACATCTGTTCCTTCAAGCATTTTAAGCAAGGCTTGTTGAACACCTTCGCCCGACACATCGCGAGTAATAGAAGGATTATCACTTTTGCGGGCAATTTTATCAATTTCATCGATGTAAACAATGCCCTTTTCCGCAGCCTCAACATTATAGTCGCAGGCTTGGAGCAGACGAGTAAGCATACTTTCCACGTCTTCACCTACATATCCGGCCTCGGTAAAAACTGTGGCATCGACAATTGTGAAAGGAACATTTAAAACCTTGGCAATTGTTTTCGCCAAAAGCGTTTTGCCAGTTCCTGTTTGACCGACCAAGATAACATTGGATTTTTCAATCTCAACTTCATCCGTCGATTTTTCCTGCATTACACGTTTGTAATGATTATAAACTGCAACTGCCAAAATCTTTTTGGTTTCATCCTGACCGACCACATACTCGTCGAGGTGATTTTTAATCTCCAATGGAGTAATCATATTCGGTTTGGAAGAAGATTTTTTAACTTCTTTGGTGGTTTTGGGGCTTTCTTTTTTTGATTCCAGTTCCAATTCTTCACTCAAAATATTATGTGCCTGTTCAACACAGGTTTCGCAGATATATCCATCTATACCTGAAATCAGCAGTAGCGCATCACTTTTAGGTTTATGGCAAAAGGAACACTGTGCCTCTTTTGTTTTATTTTTCATTAAAATATTGACTAAAATTTATAAAATAAAAGCCTTACTTAGGAGATTTTCTGTTGAGTACCTCATCCACTAGCCCATAAGCTTTAGATTCTTCGGCAGTCATCCAGTTGTCGCGATCGCAATCTTTGAAAATTGTGTCATAATTCTGACCAGTATGATTTGAGAGAATATCATATAACTCTTTTTGGAGTTCCTTGATAAGTTTGTATTCAATTTCCATATCAGATACTTGCCCGCGCATACCACCCAATGGCTGATGTATCATAACGCGACCATGTGGCAAAATCGTACGTTTGCCTTTATGACCAGCGCAAAGCAGTACAGCCCCCATAGATGCTGCCATCCCAGTGCAAATAGTTGCCACATCAGGACTTACATACTGCATCGTATCGTAAATGCCCATACCGTCAATAACCGAGCCGCCTGGGCTGTTTACAAAGATCTGGATGTCGCGTTTAGGATCGGTCGATTCAAGGAAAAGCAGCTGGGCCTGTATGACATTGGCCACATAATCATCAATACCAACTCCCATAAAGATGATTCTATCCATCATTAATCTGGAAAATACGTCCATTGAAGCTACGTTCAGTTGACGTTCCTCTATTACATAAGGTGTGAAGTTACCAATCTGTGGTATGTTAGGCAATAATTTTCCCATGCTTGCCTCGGCATATTTTTCGAGGTGCATAGAGCTCATGCCATGGTGCTTTACGGCATATTTTTTAAATTCGTTTTGATCAAACATTTATTGGGAAGTTAGAAATCTGAAATTAGAAGTTAGAAATCTGAAATTAGAAGTTAGAAATCTGGAATTAGAAGTTAGAAATCTGGAATTAGAAGTTAGAAATCTGGAATTAGAAGTTAGAAATCTGGAATTAGAAGTTAGAAATCTGAAATTAGAAGTTAGAAATCTGAAATTAGAAGTTAGAAATCTGGAA
>JBIPOO010000094.1:0-13753 GCA_044379045.1 Saprospira sp. | reverse complement strand
TTTGAATTCTTCTGAAAAGCGTCTGTGTTTTCTGATTTTTGTTATAATTTTACTCATTGTAAGTTGACTTTTTCGGTCAACCTATTTTAGGGACGCACAATCAGAAGTTAGAAATCTGGAATTAGAAGTTAGAAATCTGAAATTAGAAGTTGTAAATTAGGTATTTCCTATCAATCATAAAGATTAGTGCAATGGGTTTAATTTTGATTTCAAAACTTAGTTGCTGATTTGAATCATTCTCAAATTATCAAATTACCGAATCTTCAAATTATATTATTCTTTTCTTGGTGATTTACGTGCCAATACTTCGTCTACCAGACCGTAGGCTTTAGCATCTTCGGAAATCATCCAGTTGTCGCGGTCGCAGTCTTTTTCGATGGTTTCGTATGGTTGTCCTGTGTGTTTCGATAAGATATCATAAAGCTCTTTCTGTAGTGCTTTGATGAGTTTGTATGAGATTTCCATATCGGTAACTTGTCCTTGCATACCGCCCAGAGGCTGGTGAATCATAACGCGTCCGTGTGGCAGACAGGTTCTTTTGCCTTTTTGTCCGGCTGCAAGTAGGACTGCACCCATCGAAGCTGCCAATCCTGTACAAATAGTAGCTACATCAGGACTGACATATTGCATCGTATCATAAATTCCCATACCGGCAATAACCGATCCGCCAGGGCTGTTTACAAAGATTTGAATATCACGCTTTGGATCTACCGATTCCAAAAAAAGTAATTGAGCCTGAACAACATTGGCCACATAGTCGTTAATACCCACACCCAAAAATATGATTCTGTCCATCATTAAGCGAGAAAATACGTCCATTGAAGCTACATTGAGCTGACGTTCCTCGATAACATAAGGTGTGAAGTTGCCTATTTGAGGAATATTGGGCATGAAATTTTTTGTGGAGGCTTCAGCATATTTATCGAGATGCATACTGCTCATTCCCAAATGCTTAACAGCATATTTTTTGAATTCGTTTTTGTCGAGCATATCAATTTAATTTTTTAAATCCGCCTGATGGCGAATATGGGGTGATTGAAGTTTCGTAATAAGTATAACAATTGTGCCTTTTTATAATTACTGACAAAAAGACAGTTGCCTGACTTAAAAGTCCAAATTTATAGGTAAAGCTGCTTAATTGCAAGTAAAAGAGCAATATTTTATTAGTTTTACCAAAAATCAAAGCCATTATGGAAAACATTGATCTCAATTCTGATTTTTTGACGATAATAGAAGAGATGGAAAAAGGTGATGACTGTCTGTTTATAACGGGCAAGGCGGGTACCGGAAAATCGACGCTACTAAAATATTTTGTCAGCCAGACCAAGCTAAAAACTGTTGTGCTTGCACCAACTGGTATTGCTGCTTTGAATATTGGGGGACAAACGATTCATTCTTTTTTTGGGCTTCCACCAAGGCCGGTCAGTAAAGCGGAGATAAAACCAAGAACCAATCAAAAAATGTACAAGGCTGTTGATATCATTATTATTGATGAGATCTCGATGGTTAGGGCCGATTTGATGGACACCCTCGATTTTTTTATGCGTGTAAACGGTAGAGAACAATATAAACCTTTTGGTGGTGCGAAAATGATTTTTTTTGGCGATTTGTTTCAACTACCACCTGTTGTAGCAACGCAAGAGGAGCAGTTTATGTTGGGTCAACTGTATGCAAGCCCTTATTTTTTTGATGCAAAAGTCTTTGAATTTTACCCGATTCAAATGATTGAATTAAGGGAAGTTTACCGACAGGCAGACCCTTATTTTATTAGACTTTTAGATGCCGTAAGAACAGGCAGTATTGATTACGATGAATTTATGGAATTGAACGAAAGGCATATTCAGGATTTTCCGACAGATACAGATTTTTATATCATACTTTCTGCCAGAAATGCTGCAGTAAATGACATCAACAAGAATAGATTGGCCGCTTTGAAAGAGGAGGAGTTTAGTTATCTGCCCGAAATCAGTGGGGAGGTAAATGTTGAGCCTGTTGAATCACCACTCAAATTAAAACTTGGAGCTCAGGTAATGTTTCTAAAAAATGATCCACTGCGTAGGTTTGCCAATGGAACAATTGGTAAAATCTGCTATATTGATAATGAGGAAATTAAGGTGCAGATTATGGGTCCTGATGAAAATCTTCAAACAATTGATGTGCAGCGTTTTCAATGGGATGTTATAAAGTATCAACTAGGCGAAGCTTCACTCGACGCCAAAGTAGTAGGTACTTACAAACAATTTCCGCTGAAATTGGCCTGGGCAATGACCATTCATAAAAGTCAAGGCAAAACTTTCGACCGGGTTATCATTGATATGCGTGGTGGTGCCTTCGAAAGTGGTCAGACCTATGTGGCGCTAAGTCGCTGCCGTACACTTGAGGGAATTGTTCTCGTCAACCCATTAAAGCCAAAAGATGTCATGGTAGATCCTAGGATCCAGGAATTTTATCAGTTTAGTAGATAGGCTTTTTTGAGACAGCAGACCTTTAGTATATAGACGCTAGACGAAGGACGTCTTTCCTCTTCGCTTCTTTCCTCTATTACCCATACCGCTCATCGAGTGAAAATTTTTCAGGAAATTTCCCTTTGATATCTTTATAAAAAAGCATAATTTCTTTCATGTCGGCAGCAATGTCCCCGCTGGGATAAATCACTTTGCCAATTCCGGCTTCTTTTTTTTCATAGTCGAGATAGGCTAGAACGATTGGAACGGAGGCTGTAAGTGCGACATAATAAAAGCCGGTTTTCCATTGACGGCAAATGCTGCGCGTGCCTTCAGCAGTGACCATCAGACAGAGTTTGCTGTTTTCTTTGAATAAATCGGCCATAGCGTCGGTCATGCTTTTGCGATCTTCTCCCTCTTTTTTGGGCTTCCGGTCAATGCCTATGCCGCCCATCCAACGAAAAAAACTGCCGCCAATCGATTTCAGCCATTCTTTTTTGATGGTAAATCTGAAACGGACTTTTAGCACCGACATGACCCACATTGCCAGTGGAAAATCCCAATTTGAGGTATGTGGAGCACAGATCATGACACATTTTTCATGAACCTCGGCGGGCATGGTGCTGTTGATTTTCCAACCAAAAATCCAAAGAAAAAATCTACTGATGAGCCGTGACATAAAAATAAAATTTTAAAAAAGTTTCTGAGCTATAGGATTAGTCGGCAGTTAGAAAAAATTATAAGCTGCAGATGTTAGCGTCTCAAAATAAAAATGCGATACAAAAGTAGGAAAGTATCGGGAAGGCTATTGCTTTTAACAAAATAATAATTTTGCATTACTCGCTTTTTTGTCCTATTTTCGTGAGCAGAACAGAAAAAATTAAAAATGTCGTACAAACAAATCAGCGATTCCATAAAAAAGGGCAAAATAGTTCCGCTCTATTTTTTACACGGAGAGGAGGATTATTATATCGATGAACTGACAAGGCTTATCGAAAATAGCCTTTTGACAGAGGACGAAAAGTCATTTAATCTGACGGTTTTATACGGCAAAGACAGCGATTTTAAACAGGTTTTGGATGCTGCCCGCCGCTTTCCAATTATGGCTGAGCGTCAAGTAGTGATTATAAAAGAAGCTCAGGAGTTGAAAACGATTGACAACCTGGAAGCCTATTTTGAAAATCCGCTCGACAGCACTGTGCTGGTTTTGGCACACAAACACAAAACCCTCGATAAAAGAAAGAAAATTGGCAAAACGCTCGAAAAATCGGAAAAGGCCGGTAAAGCACTGATTTTTGAGTCGAAAAAACTATATGACAATGAAATTCCGGACTGGATAACAGATTATCTGAAAGAAGAGCAGGTTGGTATTGAACCTGATGCGGCGCAAATGATTGCTGAGTATTTGGGTGCCGACCTCTCGAAAATCAATAATGAATTGGGGAAGTTGCTCATTTCTTTACCTAAGGGTTCAGTTGTCAAAAGAGAATTGGTGCAGGAGAATATCGGTGCAAGCAAAGAGTACGATGTTTTTGAACTGCAAGCGGCAATTGCAGAGCGCAACGCTGCAAAAAGCTATAAAATCGTCAGTTACTACATGTCGAATCCCAAGGCTGCGCCCCTGCCCATGATGCTGGGGATTCTCTATGGTTTTTTTAGCAAAGCCTATATTTGTTCTTTTTTGAGCAATAAATACGATGAAACCTATGCCAAAGCCCTGGGTCAGAAATTGTATGGCAACAGACCCGGACAAATGAGCCGCCGTTATGCCGATTTGCGTGCTGCAACCAAAAATTATTCACCCTTGCAACTCGAGAAAATTTTGGGTATATTATTCGAATACGATTTGCGGTCAAAGGGCGTAGGTTTGCCATTTGTAGGCGACGAATTCAATGAGCAGACGGAACAGGGTGAGTTGATGCGAGAAATGTTATTAAAAATTTTAGCTGTCTGATAGTGAAAGAACTTATTGAAAAATTGCCTTATGGGCCAGATTTTCTCTTTGTCGATGAGATTTTATCTGTTGATGAAAATACGATTGTCGGATCATATACATTCAGAACTGATGCCCTTTTCTACAGAGATCATTTTCCTGCAAGACCTATAACTCCAGGTGTAATACTCATAGAGACAATGGCGCAGATAGGATTGGTTTGCTTTGGTTTTTATCTTGAAAAAGACAGAAAAGACGAATTACCTGCTTTTGCATTTACATCCAGTAATGTCGAGTTTTTTAAAATTGTATTACCGGGTGATAAGGTAACCGTACATTCCGAAAAAATCTTTTTTAGGCTGGGGAAATTGAAATGCAGGGTAGAGCTAAAAAATATAGCCGATGAGACCATCGCAAAAGGAGAAATGTCGGGCATGATTATTAAAACATCTAAAATAATTCAATGAAAAGAGTAGTAGTAACAGGGCTTGGGGTCTTATCACCCAATGCGGTAGAAGTCGATAATTTTGTTGAGGCGCTAAAAAGTGGTAAATCTGGCATTCAGTATATTGAGGAACTAGAGCGGTTGAATTTTGGCTGCAAAGTTGGAGGAATACCCCCACTGACAGATGATATTAAAAATAAATATTTTAACGAACTGCAACAAAAAATGCTACAAGGTACTGGGCTGACTTATGGGGCTATTGCAGCTAAAGAAGCCTGGAAGCATGCAGGTTTGGAAGAAAATCCTAAAGAAACAAATTGGGACAGCGGTTGTGTCTTCGGTGGCGGACATTGCGGTATTGAAGTAGTGAGAGATGGTATTTACAAAGTTGACGACGGCAATGTTAAAAGAATAGGCTCGGTCTTGGTTCAACAAACGATGGAATCAGCTATCTCAGCTTATTTGGGTGGTTTGTTCGGTCTTGGCAATCAGGTTTCATCAAATTCCTCGGCATGCAGTACAGGGACCGAAGCCATACTTTTGGGTTTAGAACGCATCAGGTCGGGTCAGGCGAAGCGCATGCTGGTGGGCAGTTGTAACAGCTCCGGGCCCTATATCTGGGCAGGTTTCGATTCCATGCGTGTGATTACGCGCAGGCACAACGATAGTCCTGAAAAGGCATCTCGGCCATTGAGTGCAACAGCCTCGGGTTTTGTTCCGGGCAGTGGGGCCGGGGCTTTGGTTATAGAAACCTTAGAATCGGCACTTGAAAGGGGCGCAACAATCTATGCTGAGATTCTTGGCGGCCATATCAACTCGGGCGGACAAAGAAACAGCGGTTCTATGACAGCACCCAACACCGAAGGAATTGAACGTTGCATCAGAGCAGCTTTGAATAATGCAAATATCGAAGCAAAAGATATAGATGCCATTTCGGGTCATCTTACCTCAACTATGGGCGACCCTGGCGAGATTGCTGCCTGGACCAATGCTTTGGGGCTCAGCGCCAAAGATTTTCCTTATATAAGTTCGTTAAAATCGATGATCGGACATTGTTTGTCTGCAGCCGGAGCTGTTGAATCGGTGGCGGCTGTCTTACAATTATACAACGGTTTTCTGCACCCATCACTTAATTGCGAAGATTTACATCCCGAAATTGAAAAACTGATTGACAGATCATGCATTCCAACCGAATGTTTATACAAGTCCGATTTAAAGATAATTGCCAAAGCAAGTTTTGGTTTCGGTGATGTAAATAGTTGTGTGATTTTTAAAAAATGGGAATCCTTGTAAATCGATCTGAATTTTTTAAGCGCTATTTCAGTTTAGTATCTTGAGAAAGAATTTAAATTTAAACCCACTTTTAAAATAGTTTCGATGCCATCTTTTATCAGTATTGTTTTTCTGGTTAGCTTTGCAACGCTTTCTTTGTGGCTTTTATTCAAGGACAATAAGGAAATCCGTAAATATTTCGGAACTGCATTTGTTGTATCTTTTTTGTATTATTTAGCTTATTATCTGCTTTTTCCGGGTCCATTGGGCTATTTTAAACTGGCAGTGGGGCTTGTAATGCTTTTTGCGGGTGCTTTTGTGTTAAATGCATTTAGTGGAAATAAAATCCTCTTTATGCTTTTATTGGGAGTTTCGCTTGTTGGGCTTTGGTATTTGCCCGAGATTCCTAAAATTCCTTTTTTGAATAGTTTTCAACAATCAGAAATAAAAGGATTGGATGCCAGTTTTGAATTACTGGTAGAAATGAAACCCGGCAAATCGGCAAAGGACATTGATAAAATTATTAAAAAATACAAGCTCAAAACCGAATCAGCTTTTGAGGTTAAAAACGGAGATATTACCGATTTGGACGATTTTTTAGTTTTGGATATTCCTGAAAATCAATTGAAAAACTATCAGCGAATCATTAAAGAATTGAATCAAAGCGGACAGGTTGATGCTATTGAACAAAACGAAGTTGTCACACTTTTCGAGCCGCAGAAAACTGTCAAAAGACAAAAGGGTAAAGGCGCTACTTATTTGAATGATCCTGAACTTGACAAAGTTTGGACAACTCAAATTTTGCAACTCGACACCTTACACCGTTTGCTTGCTCAGAATAAGATTAAGCCAAGGAAAAAGGCTAAAATTGCAATTATTGATACAGGTATAGAAGCAAATCATCAGGATTTAAGTGCCAATTACAGCTCTATCCGTTCCGAATTTGACGAAGATCCCCAGGGACATGGGACGCATTGTGCAGGTATTGCTGCAGCAGTATCGAATAACAGAAAGGGGATTGCTTCATTTGCACCTTCGAATGATTTTGTTGAAGTAAGCTCGATTCAGGTATTTACCAGTTCAGGTGGAACAACTCAGCGGACCATTATAAGAGGAATGATTTTGGCAATTGATAATGGTGCCGATGTACTTTCATTGTCTTTAGGCGGCCCTTCTACCGATGCAGCCCAAATTGCATACCGGGCCGTTGTTGAATATGCGGCAAAAAAAGCTGTTATCGTAGTTGCAGCAGCAGGTAACGAAAATGATGATGCAATGAAAAAAGTGCCGGCCTCAGTAAAAGGAATTATAGCAGTAGCTGCAACAGACGAACAAAACCGTAAGGCAAGTTTTTCTAATGATGTCAGCAAAATAAAATGGGCAATCGCTGCGCCGGGTGTAAATATTTTCTCTACAGTACCGGGTTCCCGCTATGATTATATGAGCGGAACATCTATGGCAACGCCCTATGTAGCAGGTCTTTTGGGACTTTTAAAAGCTATAGACCCAACTATTGATGCCGAAAGAGCGTTTAATATAGTGAATGAGAGCGCAAGGGAAACGCTATCAGGAAAAAGAACGGGCCGTTTGATACAGCCTATGTCTGCCGTACTTCAATTGATAAATTAAACAAAATGTTTTTAAGCTTTGTTAGTTAAGGTATAATTTTTGCTATCATAATTTGAATATATAAATATATCAGTCATGTTTTGTAAGAATCTAATATTTATCGCAGCTTTAGTGCTATTGCATTCATGCAGTGGCGCTGATAAGGCTTTGCATAAATCGGATTTTGATATGACAGAAGCTGACATAAAGGCAATAAATGACAATTTTACAGTTGATGAAAATGGTGACTCTGTATCACTGAAATACAAACTTGCTCAACATGAGGTCACTATACAGCTGAATGAAGCCGAAATGAATACGGGAACGGTATCGGATGCCAAATTCGAATTGCTGAAAAAATGGTGGGATAGTCTACCTAAGCCATTGAGAGATCAGATTAAATCTCAGGAAGTACAAATAGAATTGGTATCCAATGTGCTTTCATCAGCCAATAATGAACTAAAACCAGAAATAACTGATAGTAGAATAGAGAATACAGGTGCTGCTCTTGAGAAAATAATTGGTGAGTCTACCGGTATGACTTTTACTGTTAAAACCAAGCAGTTAGAAAATAACGATAACACAGCAACTACTGCCTCTACAAATATTGTCCCCTACATCAAAGTTCCAACAGGACTTGCACAGTTTGCCACATTGATTGTTCCTGCTAAAGACGGTATCAGTGCACAAAATATTCATAGCCTTCAATATTGGTGGATGAGTCTGCCCGATGACTTAAAGTTAATGATTCAAAATGATGAAGTAGCTGTTGAGATTAACTGTATAGCCGTTGATAAAGGTGTGGAATTTAGAAAAAACACCCGATTAGGGGAAAAGTCCGATGAATACCTGTTTTTGATCAATCAGTATCTTCAGAATATGATTGGTTTTAAGAAAATGAGTAAAAAAAATCAGCCCTTAGGATCTGTAAAAACGAATTCAAAAATAGAAAAAGTGGTTGGTAATCAGTCCGCTGATTATATTATAAGAATTAACCTCAGGAATCAGAAAAATACAAGCGAAAAACCATCCGCTTAAAAGAAATTTAAGTTACAGTAAAATTCAAGCAGGTGTTTTCCTGCTTTTTTTGTGGCCACTTCAAAAAAAACATCGAAATTTCATGTTTAATGTGTATTTTGCGCAGTAATCAGACTTATTTTGATATGAAATACAATAATACTTTTTTTGCTTTTTTGTCTACGCTTTTTTTGTTATCGACCTTCTTCTCATCATGCGAAAAAAAATGCTGTGATGTCTTTCAACGTGAAGGTATCAGTTTTAATTTGCCTAACTATTGGAAAATAAATAAGATAGACAGTACCGAAGCAGATTTCTTTTTTATGTATATCAACAAAGTTGGCTATGGCGCCAGTGCTAATGCCTTTGTAGAATGGAATAAGGGAAAAATTGGACTTGATACCGTGATGAATATAACTCAACAAGGCTACTATAATCACAAAGTTTTTGTTGATGGCGGAATAAAATTTACAACCCCAAAAATGGAAACCTACGGAACTTATCAGGCTTTAACTTCAGTCTACAAAGTTAAACTGCTCGATGTGAATACTATCGGGAAAATTCATTGTTTTTATCTCGAAGATTGTAATAAGACTGTCATGATTGCATACGAACAGGTAGCTATCGATTCTGCGAAACAAAAGGCTGATTTTAAAATCATTGAAGAAAGTTTCGGTTGTAGAAAAGTAGAAGACAAAAAACAATGAAAACAGTCAGAATTGCTGGTGTTCAGGGATTTTATGGCGATAGTCCCCTTGGTGCCCTTGCAGTTGTGATGTCCGCTTCGGCAGATTATCTGATGCAGGATGCCTTGTCTGAACTTACCCTTTCCATACTGCAAAAAGACCGACTTAAAGATCCAAACCTTGGATATGCAAGAGATATTGAGCTCTATGCTAAAAAGTTATATCCCCTTGCTTTTGCTCAGGGAATTAAAATTGTTTCCAATTCAGGTGGACTGAATCCACACGCTGCCGCAAAGAAAGTCGTTGAAATTTTGAATAGTCAGGGACTTGAAAATTTTAAAATTGCCGTTATCGATGGCGATGATTTTATGGGCAGATTAGATGAATTAAAAAATGCTGAATTGCCTCTGAAGAATATGGACAATGGGAACGACTACAGGAACTCACAATATGAGCCAACCCATGCGAATGTTTATATAGGTGCAAAATCGATAAAAGAGGCACTTGATAAAGGTGCAAATCTCATCTTAGCTGGTAGAGTTGCCGACCCCTGTTTGGCCCTTGGAATTCTCGCCTATGAATTTTCCTGGAAACTCGATGGAGATTTGAACGAGGATGAACTAAATAAACTGGCTAATGGAATTATGGTGGGACATATCCTTGAGTGCGGAGGGCAGGCATCGGGAGGCAATGCATATAGCGAGTGGATTGGCAGAAAATACGATTTTAGCACACTGGGTTATCCAATTGCCCATGTTCAAGAAGACGGAACTGCCACTATTACCAAGGTTGAGGGCAGTGGTGGAAAAGTGAGTCGAAATACCATTCGGGAACAGTTGGTTTATGAAATACATAATCCTGCTGCCTACATTACACCGGATGTCACTGTTGATTTTACTTCCATTATTGTTGAAGAGACCGGGCCTGATATGGTAAAAGTATCTGGAGCAAAGGGACTTCCCAAACCTGAACAGCTAAAACTCTGCATAGGACAAATGGAAGGCTATCTCAGTGAACAGATTTTTTATTTTTCATGGCCCTATGCTTATGAAAAGGCTAAGGCATTCGAAAAAGCAGCAAGAGAAATTTGGGATATACTACCTTTTAAGTATGATGAAATTAGAATCAGTTATTTAGGAATTAATGGAATACATGAAGATGCTGCTCCAAAACCATCAACTGAATTTATTGACCAACTGAATGAAATTGGGCTGAGAATTGCCATAAAACATAAAAATCCGGATTCTGGTAAAATGATGATTCAGGCGATTGTTAGTCTTGGACTAAACGGCCCCCCCGGAATTGCAGCAAGTATGAATTGGGGCAAAAGCGGCAGTATCAGATTGGGTCTCTTTCCTGTTTTAATTCCTAGAGAATTGGTTGATGAGAAAGTTACAATTTATTAGAAGTCAGAAGTTTGAAGTTTGAAGTCGTATCAAGTATCAGGAAACGAAGTTCCGCGAAGCGCATCAAGACTTATTATTAGACGACAGACTTTTTAGACTTTAGACGCTTGACAAGAAACAAATAACGAATAACGAATAACTACTTAGATATCAGACATTCAGACGCTTGACACTTGACAATTAACGAATAACGAATTACGACCATCAAAATATCAATATATCAAATTAGCTTCTTTCCTCTTCCAATCTTCGTTTCTTTAACACTTTCATCTTTCACACTTAATCATGAAAATAACTTTCCGCAGTCCATCCAACCTTGCAATTGTTAAATACTGGGGTAAATATGGCAGACAATTGCCACGCAATGCATCTATCAGCCTTACCCTTGAAAATGCTTATTCTGAAACAAGTTTGGAATATGCTGAAAAAGAAGATGACAGTGAAATTACCCTTGATTTTTTCTTTGAAGGCAAAACAAATGAGGCCTTTGGAAAAAGAATTTTGAAATTTTTAAACTCGGTTTCAGATGAATTACCATTTTTAAAGGAATATCACTTGACTATACATTCCCACAATTCATTTCCGCATTCGGCGGGAATTGCCTCTTCCGCCTCTTCGATGAGTGCTTTGGCACTTTGCTTGTGTCGTATGGAGCAGCAGGTGGCTTACACGTTGCCTGCAGAGGAAATGTTTTACCGCAGGGCATCTTATTTTTCTCGTCTTGCTTCAGGTTCAGCCTGTCGTTCGGTTTATCCTTATGCCGCTTCATGGGGAAAGACAGCACAAATTCAAGACTCATCAGATGAATTTGCTACGCCTTGCGCCAATGTGCTACACGATGTTTTTAAGACTTTTCATGACGATATACTTATTATTAGCCAGTCAGAAAAATCAGTTTCAAGCTCGGCAGGGCACGAATTGATGGAAGGCAATCCTTTTGCCCCGCTTCGTTATGAACTTGCCGATAAAAATCTTGGCACTTTGATGCATGCTTTTGCAGCCGGAGATTTGGAAACTTTCGGAACAATTGCTGAGGAAGAAGCCCTTATGCTGCATGCGCTGATGATGACCTCACAGCCATCTTATATTCTGATGGAAGGGGGATCTGTCGATGCCATCAAAAAGGTAAGAAATTTCAGGAATGACACAAAGCTGCCACTATATTTCAGCCTTGATGCAGGTCCTAACCTGCATTTGCTTTATCCCGACAGTATAGCTGCTCAAGTCAAACCCTTTATAAAAGAAGAACTTTCAAAGTTTTGCGAGTCGGGCAGAGTAATCGAGGATAGAGTAGGAAAGGGCGCTGTGGAGATTTAATCTTATCCGGGTTTTACCTTAATATTAGGTTTCAGTTGTCTTATATCTGCGATAATAATTCTACTTTAGCATCATTGGACCAAAGTATCTTATAGTCCATATTTTATTTTCAAATCTCGTTTAAGTTATTAGCTTCTTGCACACATTTCACCTGAATTCAACTTTGCAAGCTCTCTTTTAGAATCTGAGCGTGTTCCATGTTTATGGAGTTGCTTGTTATATATATTTTTTCGATTGAGGTAACGATGTCAAGACTTCCCAGTAATTTAAAGAGAAAATCCTCTTCTCCTTGTACAACATCAATAATAAACTTCATTTATAAAGTTTTAAAAAAGTATAATGTGAAATTAGAGATATTAAATTTACTCTTTTTGTTGTTGAACCAGTATAAAATGAAACAAATTCCCGAAAACTGTTTTCTAATTAACTTTTCTTGACATTCTTAGCAAAGCAGCTTATATTTGTGTAGTCATTCAACCTCAAAATACAAAATGGGCAGAAAACCGGTTGATAAAAACAGAATAGATGATCCAGAACTAAAGGCTGATTGGATTAAGCAATTAGCCCCGATTTATCTCAGAAATGGGCTCACCCGTTTTACGATGGATGATATTGCCTCAAAACTTGGTATTTCAAAAGCTACTTTGTACAAATATTATTCATCCAGAGAAGAAATTCTGGACGATGTAGTTCAACGCAGAATCGATGAAATCGAGTCGCTCGAGATTGATCTTACAGATGACAAAATTGCTTTTACCAAAAGATATTTCGAAATCATTAAACAAGCATCTATTATGTTGGCCGAAATGTCTAACCAATTTCTGGCAGATACCCGACAACTTTATCCCGAACTATGGGAGAAAATGCGGGCTTTTCAGGATCGGGCGCTTTTTGTAGCGGAAGAATTTTATAAAAAAGGCATAGAGGCAGGCATTATGAACGATATCAGTCCGCGCTTGCTGGCACTAACTGATAAAATGTTCATTCGTTCAATGGCCGATGACCGTTTTTTAGATGATTACAATATTACGATTCAGGAAGCCTTTGATGGTTTTTTCGAAATGAAAAGCCATGGCATATTTAAACAATAATTTACTGATTTACAAAGAATTAATTTTAAATGAGCGATACACATTTCTATCCGGTAAAGATAAAAGCAATAGAAGCTGCAACAGATCAGGCTGTGGTGCTTAGTTTTGATATTCCTTCCGATTTAAAGGAAAAATTTCAGTACCAACATGGTCAGTATCTTACCTTAAAATTCAACATAAACGGCAAAGAGGAGCGTAGGGCTTATTCTCTCTGCTCTAGTCAGGTAACGGACACTGATGTTAAAATTGGGGTAAAAAGGGTTAAGAATGGTAAGGTTTCGAACCATATTAATTCGGCACTAAAAGTTGGTGATACGATTGATGTGATGCCTCCTCAGGGACATTTTACAGTTGCGCTGAATGAGGATAATAAAAAGGATTATTACTTGTTTGGAGGGGGAAGTGGTATTACTCCGCTGCTTTCAATTTTAAAATCAGTCGCCGAAGTTGAGCCTAAAAGCCGCGTATTCCTGTTCTATCAGAATCGCAATGAAGATAGCATTATGTTCGAGGCTGAGTTGACAGCCCTTCAGT
>JBIPOO010000266.1:0-5381 GCA_044379045.1 Saprospira sp. | reverse complement strand
ATTTCTGCATCGACTAAATATTTTGGGTATTGACTGGGGTGTAGAAAAAGCTTATTCTGGCCGTGAAAAAACTACGATGAAGGAGTATTGGACACTTTCATGGAATCCGGAATTCGTACTTAGAATGATTGAGGCCTCGATGTATGGCAATGACTTAAAAACTGCTGCGCTGAATATGCTTAAAGCAAGGTCAAATGACAGTAATTCACTTGCCTTGCTCACTGTTCAATTGACATCGGCGATAAAAGCCGACCTGCCCGAGGCAATGGATTATATGCTGACAAAAATGAAAGATTCAGCAGCCCTCACCAAAGACATTGCTATGCTGATGCAGACTGTGCCTGAGCTTGTAATGATTTTGCGCTACCGCGATGTCAGAAAAACAGATCTTTCAGCAATTGATGCGCTCATAGCTCAAATTGTACCAAGGGCTTGTTTGGGTTTACCCTCGGCTGCAGCTTTTATGGATGATGAATCTACAGAAGCACTTTTTAAAATTACAGTTGATTTCAACAGAGCACTCAACCTGCTCAACAATCATATTTACAAAGATTTATGGCAAAGTTCGTTGATACAACTCTATGAAAACAGACAGGTAAACGGTCTGCTGCGAGGCCTTGCTACCAGACTTCTTTTCGATAGTAAAATCAATAATCTCGAACAGACTGCCACGCTAATGAGTTTGGAACTCTCTAAGGGAAACCCATTGCCAAAGGCCGCCGCTTGGCTCGAAGGTTTTTTATATGGCTCGGGTTTGTTATTGATTCACAATGCTGAACTTTGGAAAATTTTAGATGAATGGGTCGATCTTTTTCCGGAGGATCAGTTTCAGGAATTTTTACCAATTTTGCGCAGTGTTTTTGCTAATTATTCAAAACCCGAAAGGGCTCAAATGTTATCAATTTCCAAATCAGGTAACGATAAAAAAGAACTGTTTAAAAATTCTGGACTTGATAATAAGTTAGCGGGAGAAATGGTAAGGGAGTTGAGGAAATGGGTAGGGTGATTTGAAGATTTGTCTCGTCTTTCGGACGAGATGAAGATTTGAAAATGATAGTATCATTGATAATTGTAAAATTATCTGACTTTTTTAGATAAACGCTAGCGGGAGAAGTTGTTTGTTAAATGTGCGAAACAAGCTTAGAGAATTTATTATTTTCCTTGAATTACATCATTTTAAAATGGTGATAATATGATATTTAACTTTATATACCTTATCGAAAACAGGTCACCCTTACAGGGCTTAAAAACTGCTTTTGCCTCTTTTTCTAAGAACAAATTGCTCCGATGGAGCAAAAATGGCTCCTATAGGAGTCGAATGTTCTTAGAAAATATTAGACCGAATTAGAAAAAAGCCCTGTAGGGGTGACATGTAATTGTTTTACAGCATTTTACAATAAAAGTTATTTAGCTTTCAACCCTTGTTTCGCATTAAATTCAAATAATACAATACCAATGGTGATTTTTATAATTTGAAAATTTACTTATTCAACTCTAATCTTAACTTCTCGATTTCCTCAAAAGATAATTTAGTCATTTTTTGAATAATTTGATTGTCAAATCCTTCAATGATTAAATTTTTTGTAATTTCAGTTCTTTCCTCTTCACGAATTTTAAACTCAGCTTCCGTTTTCATTGTAAAAGCCTCGCTTGCTTTTAAGTGTAAACTGTCTAAATATCTATTATAGCCGTAGTTTTCTTCTTCGGGAAGTCGCATAATATCCAAAACATCATTAGCTTCTTTTAAACCTTTGGCTTTGAAATTATCTTTTACTTCGCTGTTTTTGAGAAAATAAATCCACTCATCAAGTGTGTCCTTGGCAATATCATTAAATTGATTGACCTTCAATAGATAATATTCAGGAAAAATATCTGATACTTTTTCTTTTAGAAAAGTTATCTTTTGTTTATCAGATAGTTGTAATAAATCTTTCTGATGTAATCCTCTAAAATCTGTTGTGCCTTTGTAAATATAATCTTCACCTTGACCAAGGTCAAAATAAACAATGTTAATAGAAATTATCTTTTTGATTTCAGCATATTGCTGACCTAATTTTAAATTTTCTGACATTGATTTTGATACCCCAAAAGCCATTCTGTGGAAATAGTCAATCTCATAAGTAGATTGGATTTCGATGATAATCAATTCATTTTTTGAATTCTGAGTTAAAATGTCCACACGATTAAATTTGCTGTCATCGGTCTCCTGATTACTCTCGCTTTCCAAAATTTGCTGAATTTTGATATCGTCAAAAAGTAATTCGCTCAAAAAGCCTTCCAATACCACAAAATTGGCTTTGTTCCTCAAAAGTCTTTTAATCGCCCAGTCAAATCTTATTAATTTTTTGCTCATTGTATTTCCTTTTACATCACAAAGTTACGATTTTTTATTATATTTTGTGGGTAGTTTTTTGGTTTATCAGGTGTAATTTTAATAAAGCATCCCAAATAGCCAGAGTGGAATCTTGTTTTTATGGCCTATTTCGATATCATCAGCAACTGTAAAACTAAATGGCAGATCTTTTATCTGATCAAATGATTTTGATTTTCCGCCAACTTCAAAAGTGTATTTATCAACGACAAAGTCACCTTTTTTAGCCAGATAAATGTCTGAGACTGCAGCTAGCTGATTAACAAAAAAAGTTTCTCTCCCAGAGCCAATATTTACATTGTCCCCCAAGACATAAGCAAGATTCGTATTGTTTAGCAATACTTTGTCAGGTTTGGTCAAATTACCTATCGTTTTGTCACTGTATGAAACTAAATTTAGCAATTTGGCTTTGGCCAAAAGCGTTAAATATTTAACAGTATTATTTCTGTCTGTATCTATTGCAGCACTCAAATCGCTAATTTTTGTAGTGTATGGCACTAATTCAGAAAGTACAGCCAACAACCTTTTAATTTTGTACCTTGAGGAAAACTCAATGTTCTCAACAGAAGGAATGTCAACATCAATGATGTTATTAATTGCCTCTTGCAGTTTGAAATCGTATTTTTTTAATCCTTGTTTGAAAAATATATAATAGCCCGATTTAAGATATTTCTTAAACAAGGGCATTATTTTTAGCTTTTCGGTAATTTCTGAAGCAATATTTTGGTGATTTTCAATAATGTCCTCCAAGGAATAAACTGGCAAATCGGCAATGTTTTCAAATTTTAGAAATTCTCTAAAAGAAAGCCCTTCTAATGTTTCATAAACCACTCTCCTCGAAAGGTCGGTAGTAGATTTATAAATTTCTAAAAGCGAAGAACCGGTGAATACAATTTTGAGCCTTGGAAAACTATCGTAAATGTTTTTTATTTCAGTTGTCCAATTCGGATAATGGTGAATTTTATCTAAAAATAGATGAGTGCCTCCATTCACATAAAACTCATCCGCCAATTCAAAAATTGAGTGATTCGCAAACCAGGTATTATCCAGACTTGCATAAAGTGCTTCATTTTTGTTGTTAAAATTTGTCTTAATATGTTGTAATAGCAAGGTGGTTTTGCCAACTCCTTTGGGACCTATTATTGCAATGCAACGCTCGTTCCAATCGATATTTGGATATAAATATCTAAAGTGTTTTTCGTCTGTTTCTTGCAGTAAACGAAGATAAATTTTAATTAGACTATCAAGCATGACTATATTATTTTAAGAACCTCTAAAGCTGAATAATGTCTTTTAATAAGCTGCAAAGATAATAAAAAATGCTAATTATAAACAGCAAAATTACATAAAAAATGCTAATTGTAAACAGCAAAATTATAGATAAAATGCTATTTTAAAAAAGCAAAAACCAATAAGCCTTGTTTTGTCTTGGGCAAAAAAAAGAGGAAATAAATCCTCTTTGTGTCTTAAAAAATATAGGGAACATTATAGCAGGATTCGTAACGAAGTTTATTCAATCCTTTTTTATAGCTATTTAATTTTCGCCGCAAAGCAATTTTAATTTTAGTTAGATGTTACAGAAGAATGAGGAGGCTTAAAGAAATGGCTAAATTGAATTAGTTGATTAAACCTTCAAAAACCTCATTCAAAAGGTCTTTGTTGTTAAAATCTGCAGCTTCAATTTTTTGGATACAACGATTGTGCAAGAGCAAGATTTCATCACAATATTTAAGTGAGAGGTCGATTTCATGCGTGGCGAGTACTATAATTTTATTGGTTTCCCTGGCCAGTTTGCTCAATAAATCGAAGGTTTTGTGTCGATGCACATAGTCGAGGTGCGCAGTAATTTCATCCAGCAAAATTATATGAGTTTCCTGTGCCAAAGCCCGCGCAAGCAATGCCGACTGTTTTTCTCCGTCGCTGCACTGGCTAAGATATTTCTTGCTTAGATGGCTAATTCCCATTTTAGTGATAGACGCATCAATTATTGCTTTGTCTTCTTTTTTTAGAAAACCGCTCAGCCCAAGATAGGGATGCCTGCCCATCGCCACAAGCTCCCAAACAGTTAAAAAATGATAATCAATTTTTTCAGTTCCGATCCAGCAAATTTTTCGCGCGAGTTCCTGGGCGGAAAATTTAGACATGGGCTGTTCGTTTAGAGAAATTGTTCCGCCGATCGCTTTGTAAAGCCCGGCTAAATGTTTCAGCAGCGTGCTTTTTCCACTTCCGTTTCGCCCAATCAGTGCATAAAATTTTCCATTTTGAAAATCGGCTTCAAAGTTTTCTACCAGCAAGTTTGCTGAACTGTAGCCGATATTCAAAGCAATACAGCATAGCTTTGTATTTTCTGCCTTAGCTACCATTGTCCAATTTTGCCCTCTTTGACCATTTCGGCATAGGCTTTTGCAAAATAAGTGAGGATGACATCAGCTCCGGCTCGGCGGATTGACATCAGCATTTCGGGCATGGCTTTTTCAAAGTTGAGCCAGCCGTTCTGACAAGCAGCCGTAAGCATGGCACATTCTCCGCTGACATTGTAGGCTGCAATGGGCTGTTCAAAATTTTGCTTCAAAAGAGCGATGATGTCCAAATAGGGCAGGGCCGGTTTTACCATTAAAAAGTCCGCACCTTCCTGTACATCCAAACTTGCTTCTATGAGGGCTTCGCGGCTATTAGCAGGGTTCATCTGATAAGTTTTCTTATCGCCCGATTTTGGTGCAGAGTCGAGCGCATCGCGGAATGGTCCATAAAAAGCTGAAGCATATTTGGCTGTGTATGACATAATGGAAACATCTGTAAAACCAGCTATGTCGAGTGCCTCGCGCATAAAACCTACACGTCCGTCCATCATGTCGCTCGGTCCGAGGATATCTGCTCCTGCCTGCGCCTGCGCAACTGCCATTTTTGCTAGAATCGGCAGGGTTGTGTCATTTACAATTTCGCCCTTTTCATTTACATAACCGTCGTGTCCGTCGCTGCTGTAAGGATCCATTGCGACATCGGTCATCAG
>JBIPOO010000002.1:0-51288 GCA_044379045.1 Saprospira sp. | reverse complement strand
GTTTGTATAACTCTAATAAAATGTTGATAAGATTTTAAAAATTGACTTATCAACTTATCCACCGACATAGTAGTAGTGACAATAGAGATTTTAAAAAAAATTTATTATATTTTATTATTTAAGAAAGGGGTGAAATTTACAACTGAACAATTTGTTTCGAAATTTTAAAATTTAGAAAAATTCCAGATTGCCTGGAATTATAAAGTGAAAAATTTTTTAGATTCTAATTTCTAGGGCTTAAGCTTATATTTGCACCCAGCATCACAAAAAGAGCTCTTAATATGGAACATAGCCAAAAAGTAAAAATTCCCTCTGCCGTTGCAATATGGCTGTTGTGTGGTATCATAATGGTTTTTTTTCAGGTAGTGATTGGAGGTATAACCCGCCTCACCGATTCTGGCCTGTCTATAACTGAATGGGATGTCATCAAAGGTGTATTACCTCCCTTAAATCAGGATCAATGGGATATTGCATTTAAAAAATATCAGGATCATACCTTGCAGTTCAAAGCCATACATGCCGATATGACCCTCTCAGAGTTTAAATTCATTTACTTCTGGGAATGGTTTCACCGACTTTGGGCTAGAAGTATGGGTTTTGTTTTCTTGTTTCCATTTTTGTTTTTCTGGAGAAAAAAATACCTACCTGCAGGTTTGATACGTGATCTGGGGATAGTTGTTGCTCTGGCAGCACTGGCAGCAGTTTTTGGTTGGATCATGGTACAAAGCGGATTAAATACAGAACAGTTTGTGTGGGTAAATGCTTATAAACTCACTACTCATTTGTCAATAGCCATTACTTTACTGTCTTTTTTGTGGTGGGCTACGCTGCGCGTGATACAACCAATAACAGCGTTTTCTCATAATCGAAAATTGAGAAAAACAGTTTGGGGGATTACTGCTGTAATTTGTATTCAATTGGTCTTGGGTGGTCTTATGTCTGGAATGAAAGCTGGTTTGGTTGCTCCGCATTTTCCACACATGGGTGTTGCTCAAGATGGTTCACTTATTTGGTTTTCAGAGGTCTTATTCAAAGCTGATGAATGGAATTGGAATAATTTGTTCAATTATAACAACAATAGTTTTGCTCCTGCTTTGGTTCAGCTGCTACATCGTGGTACTGCTTATTTATTATGTTTACTTATACCAATATTATACTTTAGAATTAGAAAATTGAAAGGCAATAAAAATTTGAATCTTTCAAACAATCTGCTGTTCATTTCTTTAATTATTCAAATTACACTGGGAATTTTTACAGTTATCAACAGTTTAAACACTGTAGTTTTTCCTACTTTAGGTGTGCTGCATCAGGCTGGAGGTATGCTGTTGTTAATGGCTGTATTATTTGTAAATTATCAGTTTAGTGCTGGTGGTTACACTGTAAAAAAGTAATTTAAATGCTGAGCAAACTTTTGGATTTACTTTACCCACGTCTGTGTTTTGCTTGCAGCAGCAATCCTGTTGCAAAAGATATAAGCATTTGTTTGAGTTGTGAATATAAAATTACACCCACAATCTATCATACAATGCCTGAAAATACTGTTGCAGAACGTTTTTATGGCAGGGTTAAAATTGAAAGAGCCACAACAGCATTCAGTTTTGTTAAGGGTGGACTATTACAGAAACTTATCCACAAGTTAAAGTATGATAACAGACCTGAAATAGGTATAGAACTTGGAAGAATCTATGGTAATATACTTCGCGATTCCGGAATTTGGTCTCATATAGATTTTGTAATTCCGGTTCCACTGCATCCTAAGAAAAAACATCAGCGTGGGTACAATCAGGCAGAAATGTGGGGTCAAGGATTGGCAGAATCACTTGGCATTGAACTTAGAAATGATTTACTTATCAGAATAGATTATACTGAATCGCAAACTAAAAAGAGCCGAACAGAACGTTTTGCCAATGTTGAAAATGTTTTTTCTGTTACAGATCCGAAGGCTTTAGAAAAAAAACAAATACTTCTTGTTGATGATGTACTAACAACTGGTGCAACGCTCGAGGCATGTTCAAATACCTTGCTCAAATCTTCTGATGTATTTATAAACATCGTATGTATAGCTTTGGCAGATTAGCCTGGTTCAATTATTTTTTTCTAATTTATCATGCATAAAGTATGATTGAAAAAGAACCATATACAAAACCATAGGTACTGAAAAAAGATAGTGATATGGAATCTGAATAAAATTGTAAAAAATTGTCAGGTACAAAGCTAATGACCATATTATTAAATGAGCAGAAATATTTTTCTTATTTATATTCTTATTTACAACTAAATATAGTGCAGTTGCTCCAACTGATAAAAGGCTTAAGTATAAATGTACTTTTTGTAATATAGACAGGCGATATGCCAAATTACTTTGATTATCATAGAAAAATATAGCCAAGCCTAGTCCTCTGTTTAAGTGATAAGGCTTACAATTATTACAGGAACTTTCAACTTTCCACTCCCCTATCGCTGCACCAGTATGATATTTATAAGCTTTAAAAAATATAAAGGGATCTTTAATTAAAAATGGTATTCCATAAACAGTCAAGAAAACTAAAAATAACATTCCTATTGCTTTTAATGAACTATATAATCCCTGATTTAAAAAAATATACAGAAAATATATTGGAACCCACAATATGATTGAATACCTTGAAAAAAGACAAAGTGAAAGAAAAAGAATTTGAATCCAAACTTTTTTTGTGTAAAGCAAACTAAGCGCAAAGGCCAGATAAAATGCGGCAATAATATTCTCTACACAATTAAAATAATCGTCCTTATTGTACTGCATTCCCAAAATGAGCAGCGCAAAAACTAATATAGAACTAATATAAAAATATGGTCTGTAATTTATTTTGTATAAAAAGAAAGATAAAGAAATGAGTAATAGAAACAGGGCGAATATTCTGTAATCAATTCCAAATACTTCGGCTATGCTAAATGGTAGCCATTGAATTGGCAAATAGGTTGGAAATAATTTATATGTTTTAAAGTCTATTTCTGTGTAAGGATATTCTCCGGATAAAAATCTATTAACCAGAATATTTATCTGAGGTATCACATCTGAATTGGTCTTATCCATTGGATAAGGTGCAATAATATACTGAAGACTAATTATGCAAAAAGCACTACCTAAAGCTACAACTAATAGTTTTTCATAATAAGTTATTGTGCCTTTAAAAAAGGTATTAGTACTTTGATTATTTCTTTTAAGGCTACAAGCTAAAAAAAATAAACAAGCTAAAAGTCCTATTACAGCGTTTTCATTGGGACCCCAAATCTTATAAATATTTAGTAGGTGTACACTGTATATTATCAGTAAAAAGGATATGAAAGAAAAAATATCCTTTAAATTGAATGTATCTTTTGTTAGCATCTAATTATGAAATTATTGCTCAAAGTTAAGATATTAGCCTAATATTATGACCTTATGTATTCAATTTTTAAATTATGATACATAAGGGCAAGTCACCTCTTGTTATTATCATTGTGTTTTGTTGGCAGATATCATAATCAAGATCTATAAAATAAAAAAAGCTTCCCAAAAATGAGAAACTTTTTAAACTTTAGCGATCCGGACGGGACTCGAACCCGTCTCGTCCGCTAGACGAGATGAAAGACACGAATTCTAACCAACTGAAATTAAGTTTTCAATTGATTTTACATTTAGTCTTTTTATTCTCTTTTCTTCAATTAAAGCTTCTTTTTTGTTTTCAAAGATTTTAGAATAAACAATAAGCCAGGGACCTTTATTGGAAGTATATCTGCTTAAATCAGAATTATGCTCAATTAACCTTTTATCAAGATCAGTTGTGTACCCTTTATAATAAATACCCTCATGATTTTTTAAAATATAAACCCAATACATTTTAGAAAAATATTTTTTAATTTTTGAAGCTCAAATGATGATAAATTAGCGGTCCGGACGGGACACGAACACCGTCTCGTTTCGTCTACTGGACGAGACGAGATGAGAGGTACATATTCTAATCAAGATATATAAAATAAAAAAAGCTTCCCAAAAATGAGAAGCTTCTTAAACTTTAGCGGTCCGGACGGGACTCGAACCCGCGACCCCGTGCGTGACAGGCACGTATTCTAACCAACTGAACTACCGAACCTAAAGGATGCCTTTCTTCAAAAGCGTGTCAAAGATACAGCTACTTTCATAAAATGCAAATATTTTTAGCTTTTTTTTGAATACTATGTATAAATTTTTTCTCTTTTCAGGACTAAAAAAGCTATTAACTGTTTTAAATGGCTAAATTAGCGTAGTAATTATAAAAAAAACTATCAATAAGGTCATATGGCTGGTACATTATATCTCATTCCTGCACCATTAGGTGAATCTGTTTATCTCCCTGTACCTGCTTATGTAGTAGATATTGTTCACAGCCTCGAAGTTTTTATTGTTGAAAAAGGTAAAACAGCCAGGCAATATCTTAAGCACTTACAAACGCCCATTGCCTTTCAGGATATGACTTTTTTTGAGTTGAATAAGTTTACCGATCTGAAAGATCTTCCTTCTTTTTTGGTCCCTGCTTTAGAATTGGGAAAAAATGTAGGATTGATGTCAGAAGCGGGTTGTCCAGGCGTAGCAGATCCAGGCGCTGATGTTATTAAATTAGCTCACGAACTTAATCTTGAAGTTGTACCATTGGTTGGTCCATCTTCCATACTACTTGCGCTTATGGCATCGGGTCTAAATGGACAAAGTTTTGCTTTTCAAGGTTATTTGCCTATAAAAATGCCCGAACGTGGAAAAAGAATTCAGCAATTGGAGCATTTATCAAAAAGACAACATCAGACTCAAATTTTTATAGAAACACCTTATAGAAATAACGCTTTTTTATCTGATCTTTTGAAGCATCTTAGTCCCGAAACACTACTCTGTGTTGCAAGTGATCTGACCTTACCCACACAGTATATCAAAACCAAAAGCGTTTTCAGCTGGAAAAATGACGAATTACCAAATTTAGATAAAAGACCTACAATTTTTTTATTTCTCTAACTACTCAAGATCATGCGCCTCAATATTTTTTTAATTAGTTTTTTTATTGCAATATCTTTATCTAATTCAATTCAAGCTCAAAATGATGATGTTGAAAAGGTAGGGGATATTTTCGATAATGTGCTTACCCAAAGTTCTGCTTATAATTGGTTACATTATTTATGTAAAAATATAGGTCATCGTATTGCTGGTTCTCCGGCAGGTGCTGCAGCTGTAGAATATACCCGACAAATGCTCGATTCTATGGGATGTGACAAGGTTTGGCTGCAACCCGTAAAAGTACCCTACTGGACTAGAGGAAATATTTCAGAATGCCGTATTATAAATTCACAGATTGCAGGCGATATAAAACTTTCAGCTTGTGCTTTAGGATATTCAGCAGCTACCGATATTGCAGGTTTATCGGCAGAGGTCATTGAAGTTAAATCCGTTTCTGAATTAGAAAAAATGAGCGATGATAAAATTAAAGGCAAGATTGTATTCTTTAACGCTCCCATGGATCCAACTAAAGTAAGTACCTTTTCTGCCTATGGAGAAGCTGGTCATCAACGCACCGCCGGTCCCCGCAAAGCTGCTGAAAAAGGCGCAGTTGGCGCTCTTGTCCGTTCGCTTACTTTAAAAGCTGATGATATTCCTCATTCAGGTGTCACAATTTTTGATGAAGTTCAACCTATTCCTGCATTGGGCTTAGGTATTCAAAGTGCTGAACGATTGAGTGCACTCCTCAACAAAGAAAAGCAACTTAAAGTTTATATTCGGCTCGATTGTAAAAAGCATAAAGATCAATTAACTTACAATGTAATTGGTGAGATAAAAGGTTCTGTGTTTCCGGATAAAATCATTCTAATTGGCGGACATATTGATTCTTGGGACTTAGGTGAAGGAGCACATGATGATGGTGCAGGCTGTGTACAATCTATGGAAGTTCTGCATGTTTTTAAACGTTTGGGTATAAAACCTCGTCATACCATTCGTTGTGTATTATTTGCCAATGAAGAAAATGGCCTCAAAGGTGGAAGCACCTATGCCGAAGAAGCAAAAAATAAGGGTGAAATACATGTAGCTGCTATAGAATCGGATGGTGGAGGACATACACCACGAGGTTTTGGTATGGATGCAGTTCCTGAAATTTTAAAAGACGCTTATGCAAAAACGCAAAAATTTAGAGAAATTCTTGCGCCTTATGGTTTTTATGAATTAGTAACTGGTGGTTCTGGTGCTGATATTGGTCCCTTAAAAAATCAGAATGTTGTACTTTTTGGTTATAGGCCTGATTCACAACGTTATTTCGATTATCACCATACAGCGAATGATGTTTTTGAATCTGTACATAAAAGAGAATTAGAACTTGGAGCTGCCGGTATTGCATCATTAGTTTATCTGATTGATAAATACGGTTTCTGATATGTGGAAATTTATATTAATATCATTTTCAGCTTTGCTATTTTTTTCCTGTATAAAGGATAAAGCAATTGAACTCAATTTTATAGAATTAGAGCTGCCTACAGATCTTGATTTAAATGATGTGTATGTCAAAAACGACAGTATTATTTGGGTAGCAGCAGGAAAAAGATTTGGTAGAGGTGCTGTTTTTTATAGTCCCGATTTTGGTATCAACTGGAACAAAGTATTAGACTACGACCATGAAATTAAATCTCTGCGGTTTAAAAATGGAAGAATCTATGCTATTTCAATAGGAAACACCCTTCAATGGACCGATGATAATGGCCAAAATTGGTCATCCCTAATTATGCCTGGTTGGGATTATTTCTCAGCAGCCGATTTTTTCAGTGATGAAAGCGGTTTACTTGTAGGTGGTGAAAATTTTGGAAAGGGTATTGTGAATAAAGTTTTAACTGGTATAAATACATCTATTAGCGATGCAGATACCCTTCAACATGAAATGACAGATATTCATATTCTGAATGACTCGTCGGTTATAGCTGTTGGCTATGGTGTTATTTTAAGGTCTGATAATAGAGGTCTAAATTGGATACCTGATGACAGTAGAGGTGATTTTTTTAAAGCTATTTCTTTTCCCGATTCCATCAATGGATTTGTCATTGGAGATTATGGAAGTATATATAGCACCAGTGATGCAGGTATTAACTGGAACAAAATTAAAGGAAGCAATACCTTTTTTAATAACAGCAACCGTTTCAGCGATATTTGTTTTATCAACAAAGATTATGGTGCTGTTTGTGGCAGAAAAGGCCTTTTGTGGATTAGTGAAAACTCCGCTGAAACCTGGAAACCTGTAAATAATCTTCCAGATGTCGATTTCAACAAGCTGTTTATTACTCAAAATCACCTTTTATTAGCCTCGAAAGCTGCTAAGCTTTTTATTGTTAATAAACCATAATAGATATCATTTTTAAAAAATGATTTTGCTTATCTCAATCATAGTTTAATCTTTTCATTTTTGTAGGGCAGTATGCAGTTTACTGTTTTTAATTTACAATTATGAAATTGAGAAATAATATTATTTTACTTTTTCTGCTAATGTTTTCGACGTTCATAAAAGCACAATCTAATACAATATTAGAAAATGATTATTGGAAGTTTAACGCAGCTGTAGGATTTGATTTTGCCCAGATGCTGCTGATAAATCCAAAACTTGGTGCAGGTGAAGATAAAATTGCTTTTGGTGCTAATGCTATTTTAGGAGCTTTGTATAAAAAGGAGCGATTCAGTTCGAAAAGTTCTTTAAACATAAACTTTGCTGTTCAAAAACTTGGGAAAGCTAATAAACCTTTTCAAAAGACACTTGACGAAATTCGTTTAACATCTCTTATAAATTACCTAATAAAAAAAGATAGTAAATTTGGTTATGCACTCGATGTTTCCTTTTTGACACAGTTAACACCCAGTTACGAAGGTAATTTTCTTTCCTATAATAATACTCCCATCAGGCATTCATTATCTAAGTTTTTATCACCTGCTACCCTTGTTGTTTCTCCCGGTATAAGTTACAAACCGAACGATAATTTCACGCTCTTATTATCGCCGGCATCTTACAAAACAATCTTTGTAACAGATGATTCAATAGCTATGTTATCTAATGCCGATAAAACACAAAGCTTACACGGCACACCATTTGGAGGAACAGATAGATCAGCATTTATAGATAAATGGCATGTTAAACCTTCAGGATTTACAAAAGACGGAATCCTTTATTCTAAAAATAGTCTTCAATTTGGTGCAACTTTAAAAATTCTATATCAACAAAAATTTCTAAAAGATTTAAATGGAAAAGAAAGAATAGCTTTGTCAAGTTCACTGACTCTTTTTTCAGACTATTTAAATAATCCTCAATTTATTGATATTGAGTTTTTAGTTAATACTGATTTTTATATTTACAAAGGTCTTTCTATTTCTATTGGGGCCTTAGTTTTCTATGATTACGATGTTTTGATTCAAAAAAATAAAGACAAAGATATTAACACTGGTGTAAATGGTTACGAATCAACTGGTCGGGGACTTTCTTTTACACAGACACTGTTGTTCAAGTATAATTACTTATTCTGATACCGATATATAATTATCCTTTTTTACCCTTACCCATCATTTTGATGGGTTTTTTCGTTATTATTGTCAGTACGTTTAATTTTATATGAAAAAGGTATTTATTCTATTCTATTTATTTTCTTTTTTTTATTCATATGCACAAAATTATGAATCTGGTCAGCTATTAATTGAATTTAAAGATGATGTTGATATTCGCACTTTTATTCAGAAATATTCAATGTTTGATTCTAAATCAACAGAACTTAAAATTTCTGAAAAGCTCATTCCAAATATGAATTATTATCTTCTTGAATTCAATAAGACTATTACAGTTCAGGAATTCTTAGACTATATTGATAATGACATAGATTTAAAGCTAGTCCAAAAAAATCATAAACTAAATCTCCGTTCGACTATACCTAATGATCCACAATTTTTAACTCAATGGCAGTATGTTAACACAGGACAAGGTGGAGGCACTATCGGTATGGACCTCGATGCTGATTTGGCCTGGGATTTATCCATAGGTGGAATTACTGCTGCAAATGATACCATTGTAGTTGCTGTCATTGATGATGGGGCCAACATTAATCATCCTGATCTTCAGCAAAATATATGGACTAATTGGCGAGAAATACCTAATAATAATATCGATGATGATAACAATGGTTATATAGACGACTATCTTGGTTGGAATACCAACACTTTAGACGATAATGTTAATCTCAATGGTGCTGGCGCACATGGAACAGCAGTTGCAGGTATAATCGGTGCCCTGGGAAATAATAATTTAGGTGTAAGCGGAGTAAATTGGAAAGTAAAACTGATGCTTATTCGTAATAATTTTAATACAACAGAAGCAAATGTACTGGCATCTTATGGATACGCACTAACTCAAAGGAAAAAATATAACCAAACCAATGGACTTGAAGGTTCATTTGTTGTAGTGACAAATGCCTCATGGGGTGTTGATAATGCTTTTCCTGCTCAGGCGCCTATCTGGTGTGCTTTTTATGATACCTTGGGTAAATATGGTATTCTAAATGTTGCCTCTACAAGTAATAATAATGTAAATGTTGATATACAAGGAGATTTACCTACAACTTGCCCAAGTGATTATCTTATAGCCGTAACAAATCTCAATCGTTTTGGAACACGTAATGGAGGTTTTGGACAACAGAATATTGATTTAGGCGCCTTTGGTGATGGTGTTTTTACCCTCAATTTTAATAACTATGCAAGTTTTGGAGGCACTTCAGGAGCAACACCCCATGTGTCTGGTACTGTTGCCCTTGCTTATGCAGCTGCCTGCGGTGAATTTATGAGCCTTTCGAGGCTTTATCCAAATCAGGCTTCATTGTTGATGAAAGATGCCATTATTAATGGTGTTCGGCCTAATTCTATCTTGAATGGATCAACCCTTAGTGGTGGACAATTGAATATGTATAATACGCTATTAGAAATACAGAATTCTTGTCCGCTCGACAGCTGTTTTGCACCTTATGGATTGAATATTTACTCAGTATCCGATTCCAATGTCATCATCGACTGGGCTGGCGGTCACGATAGCACTTGTCTCAGAATTCGTTATAAAAATGCACAATTATGGCTCGATTCAGTTATAACGGATCAATATTCTTATGTATTTAATAATCTTTCCCGATGTAAAGAATATGAAGTTTTTGTCAGTGGTTTTTGTAATGGGACAATAGGCAGTAGCCAAGTTTTAAGTTTTCAGATCCAAGGCTGTTGTACTGTTCCAACTGATATAATTCAAAGTATTACTACAGATTTTTCAGCACAGATTAGCTGGAATGGACCTTCTTTAAATGCTTCCTATAATTTGCGTTGGAGGCTCTATGGACAAGCTGCCTGGAACTTTATTAACTCAAATAATAACAACTATCAGTTTATAAATCTAAGTCCATGTTCAATTTATGAATTGCAAATCCGTTCTGATTGTGACGATACCCTTAGTGCTTATTCAAACAGTTTTATTTTTTCAACATCGGGATGTAACAGTTGTGGACAAACGCCTTATTGCTCAATGTCTGGTACTATAACAGATTTCGACTGGATAGAATCTTTTAGATTTGCAGATTATAGGAATATTTCAGGCAAAAGCGTTGGTTATGAACTATTCGATACTATAATTCAAACTGTCTCTGCCGGGAATACTATAGATTTTTCTATTGAACAGGGAAATAATTTTCAGGAGGCTGTTAGAATTTGGATAGACCTCAATCGAGATAATGATTTTAATGATTCAGACGAGAAAGTATTTGAAGGAATCTTAAATTTTACTGACAGTATTTCTGGTCTTATTAATATACCTGCCTATGCAAGCCCTGGGGTAACCCGAATACGTGTTGCGCTGCAATGGTCAACATATCCAACACTATGTTCACAATATCAGAATGGAGAAACTGAAGACTATTGTTTACGAATTTTACCCAATACTGCTGTTGATGATATTACAAATGCTGATGACCCTTTAATTTATCCTAATCCTTTTTCAGATTTTATTCACATTGATAATATTTCTGAAGAGTTTTCTGATTTAAATATAAATGATATTAATGGAAAAATTATATTGTACACAAAAATAAATAACAATTTAATTAAAATTAAAATGCCCGACAACACTGTATCGGGCACCTATATTTTGAAACTAATTTCACAAAATAAATCAATTATTAAAAAATTGATATACAATAAAAATTAATTTTTATTTTTGAACATCTCAAATCTCGTCGGACTTATTCTCTGTGGAAAATAATTATTATTTCTATCTGTATCTGCTGTCTCTAAATAAGGATCTAAGATAAATTCCTTTACAGGTTTTTCAGTAACAAAAACTTTGTTTACTTCCTCAGCATTAAAACGCCAAATTTCAGCAGGTATAAATTCTACTTTTGAACTTCCATCTTCAAAAACCAATTTTATAATGATGGGCATTACAAGCCCCCCAATATTTTTGAATTTTATTTCATAATAGTTGTATTCTTTATTGATAATTTCCTTGTCTATATCACTAAGTTTCGAAACAGCATTTTTATATTTGGTTCTATCTTCCTCTGTAATGCGGTATTTATCCCTATTGTTATACTCATCTTTTAATTCTGGATTTATTTCCATTAGGGTTTGCTTTATAGATTCTTTATTTCTTTTTGCTGAAATATATTCCGGTTCCTTCGAATCCCAAACTTTTTGTAAACTCATTTCTTTTTCAGGATCCATACTATTAACCCTATACCATTTTATTTCATCCAAAGCAATATCAACATGATCTATTCCATAAAACCATCCACGCCAAAACCAGTCGAGGTCAACACCAGAGGCATCTTCCATTGATCTGAAAAAGTCACCAGGAGTAGGATGTTTAAATTTCCACCTGTTTGAATATTCTTTAAATGCATGATCGAACAGTTCGCGGCCCATAATCGTTTCGCGCAAAATATTCAAAGCAGTTGCAGGTTTGCCATAAGCATTGTTTCCAAATTGTATCAGTGATTCAGAATTTGTCATAATGGGCTCAAGTCCGTTTTTATCACCCGACATATATTCTACAATATTTCGAGCTGGACCCCGACGAACCGGATAATCTCTTTCCCATTCATCTTCTGCCAGATATTGTAAAAATGAATTTAACCCTTCATCCATCCAGGTCCATTGTCTTTCATCCGAGTTGACAATCATTGGAAAATAATTATGACCTACCTCATGAATAATTACACTGATCATTCCGTACTTGATTCTTTCAGGATAAGTACCATCGGCACGAGGTCTTCCAAAATTGAAACAGATCATCGGATATTCCATACCAGTGAAATTAGCATGACTCGAAATAGCAACAGGGTATGGGTAATCGAAAGTGTATCGTGAATATACTTTTAATGTATGTACTACTGCACGGGTAGAGTATTTATCCCAAAGTCCCATACACTCTTTCGGATAATATGAAATAGCCATAACTGTTCTGTCTCCGAATTTTACACCTTGTGCATCCCATATTAATTTTCGCGAAGCCACGAATGCGCAGTCTCTTACATTGTTGGCTTTATAATGCCAGGTCTTTGTCCCCTTTCCTTTTTTCTTTTCATTATCTGCAGCCTCTTTATCAGTAATGATCATTACAGGTGCATCTGCAGATTTTGCTTTTTCTATCCTATCGAAATGTTCTTTTTTTAAGACATCTTTAGAATTTTGTAATTCTCCACTTGCTCCTACAATAAAATCTTCGGGTACCGTAACATATAAATTAAAATCACCAAAACTCAAAGTAAATTCACCTCTTCCCAAAAACTGTTTATGTTGCCAACCCATCACTTCATTGTATGCACACATGCGAGGGTAAAACTGTGCCATACTATAAATATAGTTTCCATCTTCCGGATAAAATTCATAACCACTACGAGCTCCAGTTTCTAATCCGTTTACAATATTAAACCACCATTTTACGGAGAAAGAAATACTGGCACCAGGTTTAAGTGGAGTAGCCAAATCTATTCTCATCATAGTTTTATTAACAGTATATTTTAGAGGCGTACCATTTTTTGCCTTTACTTCCTCTATCTTAAAACCACCATCAAACTTTTCATGTAAAGAATAAAGTTGTTGAAGTCCATTTTTTGGATCCAATTTTTTTGAAGCGGTTAATTTCTGATCCGAATTATCTTCAAAAAGATTTTGGTCTAATTGAAGCCATAAATAGGAGAGGGCATCTGGTGAATTATTATAATAGGTAATCGTTTCGTCACCATAGATTCTTTGTTTTTCATCATCAACTTTTACCCGTATATCATAATCTGCTTTTTGTTGCCAGTATTCATGACCGGGAGCACCTGCTGCATTATGATACTGATTTGGAGTCGGTAGTTCTTCTTCGAGTTGTTTAAATTTTTCAAATCCCCTGTTTTGTGCTGTCAAAATATTGCAAGAAGCAATAATAAAACTAAACAATAATACACGAATAAATGTGTTCATATAGACTATTTTAATATTTTTTATTTTGGTTTAGATTTTAATAAAACGGGCAAAGGTACTGAAGGTTCATTTTTATTCAATTCTAAAGACGAATGATTTTAGTGTACAAAAAAGCATTATAAGTTATTGTTATTTAATGTTTTAAATAGTGTAATTGTTTTAATATTATAAAGTTTTAACCCTCCGATAGACCTAAAAATACCCAAGTTTTTTCCAAAAGCATCAAAAATGACAATGATGCGATTGCACCTGATATAAAAATTGACCAATCTCGAGGTTGTTTTCTAAAAACTTCGAGGATAATGAAATTAACAATTAAGAAAATGCCTAAAATAAATATTTGCCCAATTTCAAGACCCAGGTTAAAAGCAAGTAAGGGTATAAAAAGGCTTTCATTTTCTACTAAAGTCTCCTTTAAGAAATTTGAAAATCCAAGTCCATGTATCAATCCGAAGCCTAAAATGATAATATAATTACGCAAATTTCTTCTTAACGCAATACTTTGATAGTCAAAATTATTTTCGAGCGGTTTATTTAAATTTAAAATACAGGTGATAAGTATGCTCAATGGGATTAAAAATTCAATAAAGGCTGCATTAACTGGTACTATTTTAAGCATTGCCATGGCTAATGCTAAGGAATGCCCAATTGTAAATGCTGTTACTAATATCAATAATTTTTTCCATTCCCTCAACCTGTAATTTGCGCTCATTGCCAGGATAAAGAGAATATGATCATAACCTAATGGGTCGCTAATATGTTCAAGACCCAGATTTAAATAAAGTCCAAAATTCATTTTTGTAAAGTATTGGCTGTATTTTTGCAACTACATTGAATGACAATGTAATTTTACAAATATTTTATCAAAAGACACCAATAATGCTAACTTTATTGACAAAAAGCCTCATTTTTTCGATACTTTTATCATCGGGTTTTTTCCAAAAAACACACCCGATTTACATTAGTAACACTGAAATTAAATACAACACAACTACCGAAACATATCAGATTTCTGTAAAATTATTTGCCGATGACCTTGAAAAGGTATTTGAAAAAAAGTTAAAAGAAAAAATTGAACTTGGAACCGAAAGGGAACATCCCAAAACAAAAGAATATTTATTAGAATACTTAAAGTCTAATTTGATTATTTATAGCGAAAACAAGGAATTAGCTTACAATTATATTGGACACGAGTCGGGTGATAAATCAGAAATGTTTGCTATGTTTGTTTATTTAGAGACAAAAAAATGCAAAAAATCAACCCTATTGAGCATAAATAACACTATTTTGTTATCTGAGATTGCCACTCAGTTAAATTTTATATCGTTTCATAGTCAATCAGGTATTAAAAAATATATCTGTAGGAAAGGTGACACAAGAAAATCGCTCAATTAGTCTTTGTTCCACGTGGAACAAAGAATCAATTGCTCGTATTAAATTATGGTTGTTCCACGTGGAACTTTTGTAATAAATGATAAAATGATAAGTAATAGACAATTGTTTCTTCGACATCTAGCACAAACAAGCGATGCGCCTTTAGCGCTGGAAATTGAAAAAGCTGAGGGACTTTATCTTTATGATACAGAGGGCAGAAAATATATCGACATCATTTCGGGCATAGCAGTTAGTAATTTGGGGCATCGCCATCCAAATGTAATGCGTGCAATTGCCGAGCAAAGTGAAAAATATCTTCATACTTTGGTTTACGGTGAGTTTGTATTGTCTCCACAAGTAAAACTTGCAACAAAGCTTTCGGAGCTTTTGCCCGAAACGCTAAACTGCGCTTATTTTGTTAACTCTGGAACAGAGGCTACTGAAGGAGCAATGAAATTAGCCAAAAGACATACAGGAAGAAAAAATCTGGTTTCCTTTAAAAATGCTTATCATGGAAGTACAAATGGCGCGCTCAGTCTGATGAGTGATGAATATTTTACGGCGGCTTATCGTCCTTTATTGCCAGGAGTAAGACATCTGGAATTTAATAATTTTGAGCATTTATTAGAAATTGACGAAACCTGTGCAGCTGTTATAGTTGAACCCATCAGAGCAGAGGGTGGGGTAGAGCTTCCAATTGAAAATTACTTACAAGAACTGAGGAAGAGATGCTGTGAAACTGGAACGCTTTTAGTTTTCGACGAAATACAAGTAGGCTGCGGAAGAACTGGAAAAATGTTTGCCTTTGAACATTACAACGTTGTTCCAGATATTCTATTACTGGCAAAAGGCTTTGGCGGCGGTATGCCTATTGGAACCTTTATTAGTAGTCGAGAAATAATGTCATCGCTCACCAATGACCCGGTTTTGGGACATATCACTACATTTGGTGGTCACCCACTATCAGCAGCGGCCGCTTTGGCAACAATGAATACTTTGTCTGAAAATTACAATGAACTAATTGCTACTGTTCCCGAAAAAGAAAAATTGTTCAAATTACTTTTAAAAGACAATCCAAAAATTAGGGAGATCAGAAGTGCCGGACTATTCATGGCATTGCAATTAGACAATTTCGACCAATTGACTAAGGTGATCAGAAACTGTATTGACAATGGACTTATAACTGATTGGTTTCTTTTCAATTCATCAGCTATGCGTATCGCGCCACCTTTAATCATAAACGAAGCAGAAATTGTAATGGCCTGCGAAATCATTAATAAAGCAATCAAAGATTCATAAAAATTAAAAAATAAAAGATGAAAACTATAAGTGAATATATTAGACAACGTCGCTCAATTTATCCTGAGCAATTTAGTGCTGATGAAATAAAGAAAGAAGAAATCTTACAATTGTTAGAAAATGCTAATTATGCACCCACGCATAAATTGACCCAACCCTGGCGTTTTAAGATAATTAGTGGTGATAAAAAATTTGAACTCGGTTTAATTCTAGCAGAGCAAATGAAACAAGTAACGTCACCCGAACAGTTTTCGGAACTTACTTACAATAAATTAAAATCAAGACCAGAGAAAAGCTCGCACGCTATTGCAGTTTGTATGCTGCGAGATCCTAAAGAAAGTTTACCCGAATGGGAAGAGATTGCCGCAGTTTCAATGGCAGTACAGAATATTTGGTTGAGTGCCGCAGATTTTGGAATTGGTATGTACTGGGCAACCCCAAAACCTAGTTCAAGTGCTGTGATTTCTACTTTTTTACAATTAGAAAATAATGAAAAATGTTTAGGATTTCTATATTTGGGTTATGCTCAAACTAATCCTGAACAAAAAGCAGTTAGAACGGCATTTGAGGATAAAATAAAATGGATATAATTGTAAATCAATAATGTAAAAAAAATTAAAAATGAAGTATCTATTTTATTTATTTATTTCCCTCTTGCTTATAATTGGAAATAAAAGTTCTGCACAGCAGATTCAGATAAATATTGACAACCCATTAGTCAAAACATTTATAAAAAAAGCATTAGCAGAGTTTATTCCAAAAGTGACTAAATATAATGAAAAAGTACAGGACATTCAGTTCAAAACAACCAAAAAAACGGAGGAATATACTGCATTGAGAGGAACTGTACTATTTGCCAATCAAAAGGCAATGCTTGGCAATGGAAATTATCGTTTTAAACTTAAAATTGGTAATAATCTGCTCAAGCCTAAGATATATTCTCTTAAATTACAGACTTTTAGAATCTGGTTTATTAGGTTTTATAAAAAGGTTATTTAATCAATTAAGTTTATTTGTTTATATAGATAAACATAATTTATTCCTTATACCGTTTATTGTAGTTTGATACATGTTTTTTTATTCTTAGTTTATTATGCTTTTATATGGTAGAAATTTTTAAGAATAGAAAGTTGGTAATTGCGACTAAACACGAGAAAGAAAAGGCAATCGCGCCAGTTTTTGCCAAAGAATTAGGACTGGAATGTTTTGTACCAAATGATTTTGATACCGATATTTTAGGAACTTTCAGTGGTGAAATTGAAAGAAAATCTGACCCTGTTACAACTGTCAGACAAAAATGCCTGATGGCGATGGAAAAATATAATAGTGATCTTGGAATCGCTAGCGAAGGATCATTTGGCGCACATCCAACGGTCTACTTTGCCACAGCAGATGATGAAATCCTTATATTTATTGATAAAAAAAATAATTTGGAAATCATTGTCAGAGAAATTAGTACCTCCACAAATTTCAATGGCAAAACAATCAATAATGAAAGAGATTTGCTTGAGTTTGCATCTAAAGTTAATTTTCCGACTCATGGACTCATACTTAGTAAATCGAGAGAAGCAAAGGATGATATTGCAAAAGGAATCATAGACTTCGATGCGCTTTTGAAAACATATCATCATCTTTTCAAACAATATGGAACTGTTTATGCTGAAACTGATATGAGGGCAATGTATAACCCCATGCGTATGGCAGTTATAGCGCTTGCAGCAAAAAAACTGGTAGAAAAGATAAAATCTTGTTGTCCCTCCTGTAAAACACCGGGATTTGATGTGACAGATTACCGGGAAGGTCTTGATTGTGCGCTTTGTTCAATGCCTACACGATCTGTTAAAAGTTTAATTTACAGTTGTTTAAAATGTAATTATAGCAAAGAAGAACTGTATCCTAATAATAAGACATCCGAAGATCCAATGTTTTGTGATTTTTGCAATCCTTAAACAAACACACAATTTTTCGAAATTATCTTATACCTTAGTCAAAAATTTCTGTTAAAATGCAGGACAACGAGAAGAAAAACAAAAAGCAGGAAATATATCGTGAAGCAGCAAAGCTTTTTATGGAGAAGGGCTACAACGCCGCATCAATGCGTGATTTAGCCGATAGAGTTCAGCTGAAGGCTTCGAGCTTGTACAGTCATATAGGATCAAAAGAGGAAATCCTCGTAAAGATTTGCTTCGATAACGCGCATCGCTTTACCGAAGGTATGGATAAGCTAGAGAAAATGAACTGCAATGCCGCAGAAAAAATTGAATCGCTGCTGAAACTTCATATTCGCACAGCAATAGAGGAAACAACAGCCGTCACGGTCTTCAACGATGAATGGCGGCACTTGAGCGAACCTTATCTGAGCGATTTTATTTCGATGAGAAAAGATTATGAAAACCGTTTCAGAAACATAATAAAACTGGGTGTTGAAGAGGGCGATTTAAAAACTGTAAATGCCGAGGTCATGCTTTATTCATTACTCAACTCGGTGCATTGGCTGCATAAATGGTATAAACCGGAGGGTAAAATCAAAGCCGAGGAGCTGGAAAAAGATATAATTGAGATGTTGATGAGAGGGGTTGTAGAAAAGTAGATTAGAAGAGAAAAGAAACGAAGAGGAACTGATCTCGTTCCTAAAACTAGAGCGCTCCACGCAGTGAAAGATTCTGATTCGAAGATTTTTTCCAATCGGGCTTCAGCCTTTGAGAAAAACAATAGCAGAGAAGCGCGGTATTTTAATGCCGCATTAGATGAAATTCATGATAACCTTTAGAGAAAACAAACAAAAAAGTTAAGATTAATTTTAAAAAGCGAACAGTTGTTCGTAATTTAGACACTCACAAAGCATTTTTGAGAAAAATGGCAACTAAAAGCAAAAGAAAAATTGATCGCGCTGTTATGCAGAAAGCCTTTACCCTGGCGGTACAGGCAAAGGCAATGGCAGAGTTATATGAAGAAAATTTCAAACTAGTTTCGAAATATGTCCATGCAACCTCGCGGGGTCACGAAGCGCTGCAGGTGGCATTAGGCATACAGTTGAATCCGCAGGATTTTGTGTCTCCATATTATAGAGATGATGCCCTTTTGCTGGCAGTTGGCATGCGTCCATATGACTTGATGTTACAACTTTTGGCCAAAAGAAACGATCCTTTTTCGGGTGGGCGCACCTATTACGCTCACCCAAGTTTGCGCGATGATGACAAACCCAAAATTCCGCATCAGTCTTCGGCTACGGGGATGCAGGCAATTCCTAGCGCTGGCGTTGCGATGGGAATTCAGTACAAAGAAATCATGGGTTTGTACGAAAACAGTTTCGATGGTCAAAATCCAGTTGCTGTATGTTCTCTGGGCGATGCGTCGATTACTGAGGGAGAGGTGTCGGAGGCTTTTCAAATGGCTGCTTTAAAGCAGTTTCCGATTCTATTTTTTATCCAGGACAATGGTTGGGATATTTCAGCCAATGCCAAGGAAACCCGTGCGCAGGATGCCTTTGAATTTATACAGGGTTTTCACGGAATTGAAGCCAGACAAATCAATGGCAACAATTTTATGGAGGCTTACCTCGAGATAAAAGATATTCTGGAAATTATGCGCAAAGAGCGCCGCCCTTTCCTGCTGCATGCCAAGGTTCCGCTCTTGAATCATCATACCTCTGGAGTGCGAATGGAATGGTACCGCGATGACCTCGACGAACATAAATCCCGCGACCCTTATCCCGTTTTTGTGAAACAAATGCTCGAAGAGGGTTTTAGCAAAAAAGATATTGAAAAAATTGAAAAAGAGGCCCGAGAACTCGTTGCGGCTGATTTTGCAGAGTCACTAAAAGCACCCGATCCTGAGCCTGAAGATATTTATAACCATGTTTTTGCACCTACACCCATTACCGAGGAGCGCGGCGTCAGAGAACCCGAAGGCGCGGAAGTAAAAGTTATGGTCGATTCTGCACTCTTTGCCGTTCAGGAATTGATGGAGGATCACAAGGAATGTCTTTTATATGGTCAGGATGTGGGCGGTCGCCTTGGTGGCGTTTTTCGCGAGGCCGCAACCTTAGCACAGAAATTTGGCGATGCCCGTGTGTTCAATACGCCTATTCAAGAGGCATTTATCGTAGGAAGCACTGTTGGAATGGCCGCTACCGGTCTTCGTCCAATAGTGGAGGTTCAGTTTGCCGATTATATCTGGCCGGGTCTGAATCAGTTGTTTACTGAACTGAGCCGATCCTATTATCTTTCTAATGGCAAATGGCCGGCGAGTATGATTTTGCGCGTTCCGATTGGTGCCTATGGCAGTGGCGGACCTTTTCACTCATCGAGTGTCGAGTCGGTTGTTGCTAATATTAAAGGGGTAAAAATTGCCTATCCGAGCAATGGTGCCGATATGAAAGGTTTGATGAAATCGGCTTATTATGACCCTAATCCTGTTGTCATTTTTGAACACAAAGGACTTTATTGGTCGAAGGTTCCAGGTACTAATGCCGCGCGCACACCAATGCCCGATAGGGACTATGTAATCCCTTTCGGAAAAGGTCGTATGGTCTTGGAAGCTGATGCTAATGAAGTTGGAAATGAATCGACCATTGTAGTTGTAACCTATGGCATGGGCGTACATTGGGCTTTGAATGCGGCTGTCGATCATCCCGGCAAAGTTTCAATTCTCGATTTGAGAACCTTGGCTCCCTTGGATACCGAACTGATTTATGAGCAGGTGAAAAAACATGGAAAATGTTTGGTTGTGACAGAGGAAGCAGTGAATTGTACCCTCGCACAAAGCATTGCCGCCCGTGTTCAGGAAAATTGTTTTGAATTTTTGGATGGCCCAGTGCGCACAATCGGTTCTGCCGATTTGCCCGCCATCTGTTTAAATGAAATTTTGGAAAAGGCCATGCTGCTTTCGGCGGCAAAGGTCAGTAAAGCTATTGGAGAATTATTAAATTATTAGTAGCAGGTATCGAGTATCAGGTAGCAAGACAAAACCTGTACTAATTCCTGATTTATAATGTTTTATAAAATTATTTAAAATAATAAAATTTCGATAGTGAGTAGTGGATTTTTAGACTTGCGAAAATCCTGATACCTGCTACTTGATACCCGATACCAAAAAACATGAGCAAATTCCATACCCTAAAAGTCATTGACGTCCGAGAAGAGACCGACGACTGCAAATCCATCGCCTTTGAAGTTCCAGCGGAACTGCATGAAGAATTTCAATATAAAATGGGGCAGCACCTGACCATTCGCGCAATGATCGAAGGTGAAGATGTACGCCGCAATTATTCGCTCTGTTCGAGTCCTTTGGACAATGAATGGCGTGTCGCGGTGAAAAAATTACCCGGCGGAAAGTTCTCAACCTATGCAAATCAGGTTTTGAAAAAAGGACATTTACTTGATGTAATGCCTCCTGCAGGACATTTCTATACAGAATTAAAAGCCGATAACAAGAAAAATTACGTTGCCTTTGCTGCGGGAAGCGGCATTACGCCGATGCTTTCCATTATGAAAACTGTTTTGAGGACAGAACCCGAAAGTACGTTTACGCTAGTTTATGGCAACAGAAATACCCTTTCAATTATTTTCCATGAGGAAATTGAAGGGATTAAAAATAAATTTATGGAGCGACTCAGGGTTTATTATATCCTCAGTCGCGAAAGATTGGAAGAGGCTATTTTTAATGGTCGTATTAATGAAGAAAAATGCAGCGAACTTTTTGATGGACTACTCGATGTGAAAAATGCCGATGAGTTTTTTATTTGTGGTCCCGAAGAGATGATTCTTGCGGTTGAAAAATCCTTAAAAACAGCTGGAGTTGCAGACGAAAAAATTCATTTTGAACTCTTTACAAGTCCCGGCACAAATCAGGGAAATGATAAAAAGGTGTATAGTGTAGAAGATGAGGGCAAGGTGAGCGCAGTGACTGTCACCTCTGATGGAAAGACCTTTAGCTTTAACCTCCCCTTTGGACAGGCCAACCTGCTCGATGCTGCTATGCGCGAGGGTGCCGACCTACCTTATGCCTGCAAAGGCGGTGTATGCTGTACCTGCAAGGCAAGAGTGCTCGAGGGCGAAGTTGAAATGGAAAGAAATTACGGACTGGTAAAAGAGGAAATCGAAGCTGGATTTATTCTAACCTGTCAGGCATTTCCTAAGACGGAGAAGGTGGTGATAGATTTTGATGATATTTAGTAGCAGGTACAAGGTAGCAAGTATCAAGATAAAAAAAGTCCGAATACTTGCTACCTGATACTTGATACCAACAAGTGCTCGCTTTTTTTTGGAAACTTTAGCACATAACATACCCCATGAAAGAAATTGAAAAATATTCCCCTATTGACCTGGTACATGAATTAGCTTTGCTCATTGAAGAAAGTAAAAGTCATGTTGCCAGAGTTGCAAATAGTTCATTGACTTTACTTTTCTGGCAGATTGGCAAACGTATTAATGATGAAATTCTCAAAAACGAAAGGGCTGCATATGGTAAGCAAATAGTTTCGACTATCGCTTTAAATTTGGAAATAAAATACGGTCGGAATTTCGTAGAAAAAAATGTTAGGAGAATGGTACGTTTCTATGAGGAGTTTTCTGATTTCAACATTTTGCCACCACTGGCGGCAAAATTGAGTTGGTCTCATTTCATCGAACTATTTCCCTTAAAATCAATGGAATCGAAAATGTTCTATGCCAAAAATGCCATTGAACAAAACTGGGGTAAGCGCGAATTGAGAAATCAAATTACGAGAAAGGCATTCGAAAGAAATGAAATCGCAAATACTCAGATTTCAAGTAGTCAACCCGAATTGCTGAACACATTCAAAGATCCTTTTATGCTGGATTTTTTGAATTTGAAAAATACCTATCTTGAGCAGGACCTCGAAAGAGCGATATTACAAGAACTGGAGGCATTTATTCTGGAACTAGGAAATGGTTTTGCTTTTATGGAACGCCAAAAAAGGATGATTATCGATGGCGAAGATTTTTATCTCGATTTGTTGTTTTACAATCGCAAATTAAAAAGACTTGTTGCAATAGAATTAAAATTAGGAAAATTTGAAGCAGCACACAAGGGTCAAATGGAATTATATCTAAAATGGTTAAACCGCTACGAAAAACAAGAAGACGAAAATGAGCCGATTGGGTTGATTTTATGTGCCGAAAGTAATCGTGAACAGATTGAATTGCTTGAAATGCACAAGGACGGAATTATGGTGGCAGAATATTGGACAGTTATGCCGCCAAAAGTAGAATTACAAGCCAAACTACATCAATTGCTTATCGAAGCGAGAGAAAGAATTGAAAGGAATAAAAGAATTAATTAAAAACTTAAAATAATCTTCCCCGAACAACTGTTCGCTTTTTTTGTTTATTAATAATAAACTGCTATATTGCATAAGATAATCAAAATTATAGGAATATGGACAATCATAACAACATTCACAGCCTTGAAATGAAATTCCAGTCAAAGATTGACGCGGAGGTCAAAATTGAACCAAAGGATTGGATGCCCGAGGCATATCGCAAAACCCTTATCAGACAGATTTCGCAACATGCACATTCCGAGATAGTTGGAATGCTACCCGAGGGCAACTGGATTCTCAGAGCTCCAACCTTGCGCCGTAAAGTAGCCCTGCTTGCAAAAGTTCAGGACGAGGCCGGACATGGTCTTTATCTATACAGTGCCGCCGAAACGCTGGGCATTACGAGAGAGGAGTTGTTTGAACAATTGATCACCGGCAAGGCCAAATATTCCAGCATTTTCAATTATCCTACCCTTAGCTGGGCCGATATTGGATGTGTGGGTTGGTTGGTCGATGGCGCTGCCATCATGAATCAGGTGATGCTTACTCGTACTTCATACGGTCCCTATGCCCGCGCGATGGTACGCATCTGCAAGGAAGAAAGTTTTCATCAGCGTCAGGGTTATGAAATTCTGATTTCTCTAAGCCGTGGAAACGAAGAACAGAAAAAAATGTTACAAGATGCCGTTGACCGTTGGTGGTGGCCGGCCTTGATGATGTTTGGTCCAAATGACTCAGCTTCAACACACTCTGAACAGTCGCTCAAATGGAAAATCAAAAGAAAATCCAATGACGAATTGCGCCAGGATTTTATTGATGCAACAGTGCTTCAGGCCAATTATCTTGGTGTTAAATTACCAGATCCAAAATTGAAATGGAACGAAGAACGTGGTCATTACGACTTTGGCGACATCAACTGGGAAGAATTCTGGGCAGTAGTTAATGGCAATGGCGCTTGCAATAAGCAGCGTATGAAAGCCCGTACTAAAGCTCAAACCGAAGGTGCCTGGGTGCGCGAAGCGGCTATGGCTCATGCAGAAAAGAGAGCAAAGAAAAAGGCGGAGAAGGTAGCTTGATTGTAGCAAGTATCAAGTAGCAAGTAGCAAGACTCCTCATACTAAAAAAGTACCTGATACCTGATACTCGATACCTGATACAAAAAAAATATAACACATAACAAGTCTAAACTAATACCATGGATAAGAAAGAATGGCCCCTCTGGGAAATTTTCATCCGAAGCAAATCGGGATTGAGCCACAAACATGCCGGTAGCTTACACGCAGCCGATGCAGAAATGGCAATTGAAAACGCAAGAGATGTGTACACACGTCGCAATGAAGGCGTGAGCATCTGGGTTGTAAAATCTTCAGAAGTTATAGCCTCCGACCCAGAAGAAGAATATATGTTCGAATCGGCAAAGAATAAAATTTACCGTCATCCGACATTTTATGATATTCCGGAAGAAGTTGGACATATGTAATTCAATTTGAAAATTTGAAAATGTGTCAATTTGAAAATTCGATAATTCGATAATCCCATAACTATCGGATTCGGATTCGGATTGTAGACTTATTACTTGCTATTAAATCTGATTTCTAATATCTCTTGTCTGACATCTGATAATCTGATAATCTGACATCTCCTATCTGAAATCGCTAATCTGACATCTAAAAATCTGGCTTCTGATAATCTGACATCTGATAATCTGACATCTAATATCTGACATCTGAAAATCTGGCTTCTGAAAATCTGACATCTGATAATCTGACATCTAATATCTGACATCTGAAAATCTGGCTTCTGACAATCTGATAATCTATTATGAACCAATCTCTAATAAACTACATCCTCCAACTTGCCGACAACAACCTCATCCTCGGACAAAGGCTATCGGAATGGTGCGGACATGCGCCCGAGCTCGAAATCGACATCGCATTAACTAACATTGCGCTGGACCTCATTGGTCAGTCTAGAAATTTTTATCAATATGCAGCCGAGCTTGAAGGCAAAGGACGCAGCGAAGATGATATCGCCTATTTGCGCGACAGCAGTGCTTACCGCAATGTCCTTTTGGTGGAACAGCCCAATGAGGATTTTGCATACACCATTGCCCGTCAGTTCTTTTTCGATGTGTATAATCATTTGTTTTATAAGGAACTGACCAAAAGCAAGGACGAGCGCCTAGCCGAAATTGCCGAAAAATCGCTGAAAGAAATTAATTATCATATCCGTTTCAGCTCCGAATGGATGATTCGCTTAGGCGATGGTACCGAATTGAGTCATGAGAAAATACAGACTGCCGTGGACGATCTTTGGGATTTTATTGGTGAAATGACCCTCTTAAACGAGACCGACCGCGAAATGCTTGGCAATGGCATTGGTGTAGATTTGAACAAAATCCGTCCGCTCTATTTCCAAAAAGTAAAGGAAATTCTCAGCGAAGCAACGCTCTCAATTCCAGCTGAAGAACCTTTTCAGAAAGGAGGCAAAGATGGCATTCACAGTGAATTTCATGGACATTTACTGGCAGAATTGCAGTGGATGCAGCGCGCTTATCCGGGTGCTGAGTGGTAAATTGTTGAGACCATACAAAAAAGGATAAAGTTCTTAAGCAAAACACATAATGACAGCACTCAACAAAATTTGGCAATTACTCGAACAGGTGAGCGATCCTGAAATTCCGGTGCTAAGTGTACTGGATATGGGTATTGTTCGTGACATAAAAAGCTATGGCGATGGTGTAGAAGTGCTCATTACACCCACCTACTCGGGTTGCCCAGCCATGAAAAGCATCGAATTTAGTATTATTGCCGAGTTGGAAGCCAATGGCATTCATCCGGTAAAGGTTACAAATATACTTAGTCCGGCCTGGACAACCGACTGGATGAGCGCCGAAGGCATTAAAAAACTCAAAGAATACGGCATTGCACCACCTATTCCCGGTACCAATGCCAAACGCATCGAAGCCCTGTTCAGCGAGGCCCCTCAGCCCGAGTGCCCGCACTGTGGCGCAAAAAACACAAAATTAGTCAGTCAGTTTGGCTCTACAGCCTGCAAGGCACTTTACCAATGCAATGAATGTAAAGAGCCTTTTGATTATTTTAAATGTCACTGATGCAATTTGATAATTTGAAGATTTGCTAATTTGAAAATTATTCAACGTTGTTGATAAAAATATCTTTTTATGTTTTTTAGGCCTAATTTCCGTATTATATTATGGAAATTAGGCTTAAATTTATTGTTAGGATAAAAAAAGCCCTGATTTTATAGTCATTAAATCCTCCCCTCTTTGAAAATGATTAGCAGAACAGTTTGGATATTATCTCTTGTCAGTCTTTTTACCGATACTGCCAGTGAAATGCTATATCCCGTGATGCCGATATTTCTCAAATCGATTGGATTTTCTGTGCTTTTAATTGGAATTCTGGAAGGTTTGGCCGAGGCGACAGCAGGATTCAGCAAGGGTTATTTTGGCAAAATGTCGGATTTGAGTGGTAAAAGATTGCCCTTTGTACAGTTGGGTTATAGCCTCAGCGCCCTCTCAAAACCTATGATGGTGCTTCTCAGTTATCCGTTGTGGATATTTTTTGCCAGAAGCATTGACCGACTTGGCAAAGGCATCAGAACCGGAGCGCGCGATGCTATTTTATCGGAGGAGGCTACGCCCGAATCGAAGGCAAGAATTTTTGGTTTTCACCGTTCGATGGACACTTTTGGAGCCGTTATGGGACCGCTTTTTGCCCTGTTGTATTTGTATTTTTATCCGGCAGATTATTACAATCTTTTTCTCATTGCCTTTATACCCGGACTGCTGGCAATTGGCGCTACTTTTTTATTGAAGGAAAAAAGGATATCTGAACCTCAAACAGCAAAATTGCATTTTTTCTCCTTTTTGGGATATTGGAAAGTTGCCGGCAAGGATTATCGAAGATTGATTATCGGACTTTTGATTTTTGCCCTCTTTAACAGTTCCGATGTTTTTTTGCTCTTAAAAGCCAAGGAAGCCGGGCTCGACGATACTCAGGTCATAACAGTGTATATTTTTTACAATTTAATTTTTGCACTTTTTGCCTATCCCATCGGTATTTTGGCCGATAAGGCAGGCATTAAAAAAACATTAATTTCAGGAATGATGCTTTTTGCTGTGGTTTATGCCGGAATTTCATTTGCAAGCGAAACCTATCAATTTTACCTCTTGTTTTTTATTTACGCGCTTTATGCCGCTGCTACCGAAGGCGTTTCAAAAGCCTGGATTACAAATATTTCTGACAAAAAAGATAAGGCTACAGCCATTGGTTTTTACAGCAGTTTTCAGAGTATTGCAGCATTGCTTGCGAGTAGTTTTTGTGGATTGTTATGGTTTTACGGAGGATCTACGCTTGCCTTTCTTATTACATCAGTCGCGGCAATTATTAGTGCGATTTATTTGAGTATTTTTACTTTACAAACAAAGAAGGGGTAAAAGCCTTGCTGTAAAAATCAAAAAAAAGCCACCCTTTAGGGGCGGCTCAGTTGCTTAATTTTCAGAATTGATTTGTATAAATGATTTAAAATCTGGTCAATTGCCGAAGTTGATACTAACTTGATTTTATATTTAGTCTATGTTCAAACTTCCGTTATTGGAAGTTGTAGTTGAATTACTAATTTTTCTCAGTGTGATAGCCGTTCCATTGAGATTTTTTACAAAAAGTATGCTTGGATCGTCCGTTGAAAAAGTAATTTCAAAGTCACCTTCGAAAAGATTGTAGAGATCAACATGGGCAGGGTTACTAATAGCACAAGTCGAAATGCTTGTTACTGTCAACTTGTTTTTTGAATTGACGTAATTTTTTGTGCACAAATCTCTGCCAAGTTTCATTTCGACAATACCATTGTTAAAAGTGAATTTGGGGTACTTGATATTCCAGCTTAAACTGAGCGCATTCGGCAAAGATTCGACCGATAATACTTGCCATGCAGTACCCTGTAGCTGGTCATCTGACAAAGATTTTACTGTTGTAATAACTTCTTCTTCAGGAATTAAAGTTTCAGTTTTTTTGCACTGAACAAAAAGAAGAGATGATGTGATGGCAACGGCCAGGATGAATAACTTTTTCATGATGTTTAAATTTTAAAATTTTGAGTGATTTGTGATTAAGATTGATAATTATAATTTGTTTACTGTACGTTTAGATTTGAAGGAAGATTAGCAGCAACCGGAGTTGTAGTGCCCAATTGAGCAACTCTGCGCAGTACGATTTCAGTTTCTGAGTTGTTTTTCAAGATCATTTCATTGCCATTGTCAGAGATGATGTACTGGAAATCGCCTTCGAGTAGGTCAGACAAAGCTTGATGATTTGGATTGCTAATTGTGCAGCTTGCGAAATCAACAGTGATGTTGTCAGTTGCAAACAAATAGTGCTTGCTGCAAATGTCGCGACCGAGTTTCATTTCGATATAATCATTGTAGAAATTCATTTTTGGATGCTTCACAGTGAAGCTGATGTTTACATTTTTTGGAACTGAAACTACTGTCAGCACTTCCCAGTTTGAACCTTCAAGTAGATTTCCAGTCAATGACTTTTCAGTCGTAATAATTTCTTCTGTGAGTACTTCAGTTTTTTTGCACTGAACAAAAAGTAAAGAAGCTGTGATTGCGATTGTAAGGATGAATAACTTTTTCATGATGTTGTGATTTTGAGTTTTGAGTAATTTGTCGTTTTAATTATTTGATGTTACAAAGGTATGGGTGATGATTTTCGATTTTTATGACCTGTACCCGAGTTGAAAATGATCTGAGTCAATTTTTAAATTTTTTTATTTTCTCAATTAAAACAAGCTTAAACAGCTGACTAAAAATATATTGTGAAAAATTTTGATTTTAATTTTCAACAGCTTTTTAATTCCCGTTTCAATTATTGATGATACAAAGGTAGGCGGCTGTTACCCCCAATTCAATGACTGAAAACCAAGGGAAGGGTGACTTGCGTCAGTTTTTGTTTTTTTAAATTCAGACATCAGACATCAGACATCAGACATCAGATTTTCAGCTATGTCCACAATGTCCTAATGTATTTAAACAAGAACTAACAAAGTCATTTTTCAAAATCTAACTTGATAATTCATATTTGGTGGGTCTTTGCGCTTCTTTGCATGTTGAAGATAGAGAACGTCCTTTGTGCCTTTGCGTGAAATAGCCAATGTACTCTTTTACTCTGTGTGCAATTATTACACAAGGTACATCAGCTTTGCGGATCTTTGCGTAATGTAGAACTAGTGCGTTCTCTTTTTCTCAGTGTGCAATAAATACATCACGAACATAAGCTTTGCGCCTCTTTGCGTAATTTAGAACTAGTACGTTCTTTGCGTGAAATAGCCATAGTAGAACAGAAGAGAAAAGAGCCCGCATAATATGAAATTTCACCACAGAGCGCACAACGTTTTACACAGAGGATCACAAAGACATACTGTGAAAAAACAATAGCAGAGGAGCGCGGTATTTTAATTCCGCTGCTGATGAAAAGAATTATCGGCAGTTATGTATACGACCACCTAACGGGGTCTAGGCACAGTCACTATGGTGTCTGTTACCAATATTTGACCCCGTATGGTCGGTCAAAATCCTTTGGATTTTTAACAATGCCTGCTCAGCAAATTTGAAATATTTACTGCTTAAAAATCATACCTTTGTGTTTTAAATAGAGATAGTCAATATTTTTATGAAAATAATTTTAATTATCTGTACCTTGCTCGTTTTATCAGAGCTAAAAGCCCAGGAACCCTTAAATTTACAATGGGCAACTCATTTGGGAGGACCACAGTACGATCATTGTTCGGGTATGGTTTGTGGAAATAATTCAATTTACAGTTGCGGCTATTTCATTGGGTCGATGAATGGACAAGCATCGCAAGGGGCAAGCGATGCCTTTGTTGCAAAATATAGCGAGGAAGGCAATCTTATCTGGCAGCGATGTTTTGGTAGCAGTTCTGAGGAAAGGGCACAACAGCTTTATTACGATAAAAACAGCGGACAAATTTTTGTGACAGGTTATTTCGATGCAAAGCTTTATTATGGTTTCGATAGCCTTATTTCATCGGGAGAGGAAGATATTTTTTTAATCGCATTGGATAGCAGCGGCAATTGGCTATGGGGAAAAAGTTTTGGAGGAGCAGGTGCTCAAAGTGCTTCTGCGGTATTTTGCGATGCTTCAGGTAAGATAAGTATCAGCGGTTATTTTGAAGATACGCTCAATGCCGATAATATTCAACTCATCAGCAGGGGCATCAGGAATATATTTTTACTACAAACCGATGCAATCGGAAATTGCCTTTGGGGGCAAAGAATGGGCGGACTGCTTTATGACGAAGGCTTAAACATCGTTTCCGATGAACATGAGAATCTTTATTTGAGCGGTTATTACCGCGATACAGCTGATTTTGGCCCTTTTCAGACCAGGTCTGTATTTACCTACGATTGTTTTTTGGTGTCTTTGACAAGTTATGGTGATTGGCGCTGGCTTAGAAGTTTTGGAGGAGGCTATGTTGATAATTGCCCTGCACTTGCCTATATGCCAAAATCAAAACGCATTCTCACCGGAGGTTGGTTTTTTAATAATATGAGTTTTGGTTCTGACACTACACTATATGCAAGTGGTGAAGAAGAATCCTTTCTGGCTGCATTCGATACCCTTGGTAATCTGTCCTGGTCTAGAAAAGTAGGCAGTGAAATGGCCGAGCTGATTTATGATGTTGCTGTCGATGAAAATGATAATATTTTAGCCATCGGTACCTTCGATTCAATTATAATCATCGGTTTGGATACATTAAGAGCAAAGCATTATAATCGGCCTACCGACCTTTTTGTGATGGGTTTCGGTCCCGAAGGGAAATATCTGTGGGGTCATCGTGAAGGTGGTTCTTTTAGCGATTTTGGCTATCAGGCAGCTTGGGGCGATTCTTCCATGTTTTATCTGGCCGGCAACTTTCTCAATCGGACATTTTTTGGAACGGATAGTATTAATGCATTTGGTAATTATGATATTTACTTGGCAAAATATTATCTCGACACTTTAAGTAATGGACCCAACTCAATTAGTTCTCCCGATAATCAAATAGATATCAAAATATTTCCAAATCCTTTCAGCGATTATTTATCTGTTGAATTAGCTGAAAATTTATCGAGTGTCCAAATGCAAATATTCGATATTGGTGGAAGAAAACTAAAAACTACATCAATTTTAGAGCGCAACAGCAGGGTAAATCTTTCAGACCTTGAGATGGGACTTTATCTTGTTTGTTTTTATTCGGTTGACGCTGAATTATTGTTTAGTCGGCTTTTGTACAAACAATAAAAAACCGCGGAGCATTAAACCCCGCGGCAACCAATAAACCAAAATAAAAAAGACTTTTATAAAAACCTAAATGCTAATTTTTTACAATTTTTGTACTGTGTGATTTAGCAGCATTGCTATGAATTACGCGCACATTGTAAGTGCCAGCTGTCAAATCGGAGATGTTAATCATTTGATTGTTTTTACCTACAGAGACGTTGAAGTTTTGGATTTTTACCACTCTGCCAAGCATATCAAGTATTTCAATTCTAATGTCTTCGTTACGATCTGTTGCAAAGCTGTAGAAAAACTCATTAGAAGTTGGATTTGGATAGAATGAGAAGTTATCAGCTTCAACTTTGTTCTCAACCACTACAATTTCAGAATATTCAGATGTTCCATCGATATTCACCAGTTTCAGGCGATAGTAGTTTGCACCGTTCTGCATGTTATAGTCGTTGAATCCATAGAAGTTGGTTTCAGAACTTGTGCCTGCCGCTCTTACTGTACCGATTTTTTCAAAACTTACAGCATCATAGCTTCTTTCTACTTCGAAATGTGATGCATCTTTTTCGCTGGCAGTTGCCCATTGTAATTGATTGTGATCGTTCATGTTTTCACCTGTGAAAAACATCCACTCAACAGGAAGAAAAGCGCTTGGAACGAGAACAATTGCACCTGTACCTCCCGAGAAACCAGTGATACCTGAGATTTCTGTGTAGTTTGTTCCGTTTGAAGTAACACCGTTTGCAGTATTGTTCAACATGGCAAAATTGCTGTTATCATCGAAACTTGGGGCGTTGTATGCAATATTGTTGTTTTTGAACCAGAACCAGCCATTGTTACCGGCGTTGTATTTGTAAGTATAAGCACAGGCAGGATTGGCATTCATAAAGGCATTAGCAGCGTTGATTACAGCGGTACGTTCGGCCTGATCGAAATAGTATCTTACTTCATAGGTTCCAGAAAGCGTACCAGTGTAGCTAACATTCCAGTTTCTTTGCATTTCAAATTGTGCTTCGCCGGAACAGATATTGGGGTTGCCCTGATCGCTATAAACCGAACCATTGTCTTTAATACTAGCAGTAACAGTTCCGGCATTGCTCAGATTACCTCTTACAGAAAGGATGATATTATTGCCATTGTAGAAATGATGCCAGCCAGAATTGTCGGTGCAGTAGTTTGTTGAGTTAGTGTTGTTTGGAGCATAAGCATAGTCTCTGAGGTTGATACTTGCCTGAGCGTCAGCTGTAACATTACAAGCACCTTCTCTGCGTGCATAGATTACAGTGTTTGCATTAGGAACGATGCTGTAACTGTTACCATAACCTAGTAGAGTTCCTGTACCGTTAGGTCCTGTGTACCAGGCAATCTGAGCGCCTGTACCATTGTTTCCACCATTGGCACTGATATTTACTGTTGTATTAGGACAAACCATTGTTGGAGCGCTTAGTGACGGAGCAGTTGAACTAGAATTTACAGTTACACTTGCTTGCGCAGTAGCATTACAGCCATTTGATGTTGCAGTGAAGTTATAACTTGTATTCTGTGATGGGCTTGCAGTTGTATTTTGAGTAGCACTTGAGAAACCATTTGGTGTTGAACTCCATGCATAATTTATAGCTGGTGCTGTACCTGTAATTAGGATATCATCAATATTCCATCCATCAATGTTGAACGAGTTACCATCGAACATAAAGCGGTAGAAGAAGACAGAATTGTTCAATACACTTAGGTTGATATTTTCTGTTAGTGGGCCAATATTGGCTGAAGGGCTAACTGTCCAGCGAGTTGTCCAGTTTACACCATCTGGTGAAGTTTGTAAACGAAGGGTATAGGGTGTAGCATAATGGTCGACAAAGTGTTTGAACTGGAAATTAAGATTGGTATAACCCTGAGCAGAAATGGCGTTACCAAATTGGCACCAAAACTGACCGGTTGATGAAGGGGTCCAGTTGAAAAATAATTCAGGAGATGTTCCACCTGCATTGGCAGTAGTATTGTAAACCCATTTATTATCATTTCTTACAAAATTTAAAAAGTCGGCTTCGCTGTTTGCCTGATGTATGATGTTTGGCATACTGGCAGCTCCATTGAGTTGTACACTTTGTCCAGAGCAAATAGTACCCTGATTAACAGTTGCGCTCACAGCAGTTGGGGTAGGATTAACAGCTATTGTTACAGAGGCACAATTAGCGCTCCAAAGACCATTGTTGAAATTACGTGCATAATATGTTGTAGTAGTAGTAGGATTTACAGAGATGCTGTTACCTGTTGCAATTTGTCCGCTGCTAGCACAGAAATTTCTGAACCAATAAACAGTTCCTGAAGCACCATTAGCCGTAAGTGTAACCGATGCATTGGAACCAGCGCAGATACTTGCAACACTTGAACTAACAGAGGTTGGTGAAGATGGTCCACAACCTACAACTCTGAAAGACATACGGGTAGTAGCATTAAGCGTATTGCAAGTGTATCTTGACAAATGAACAGAATAAGTTCCGTTTGCTGGGCAGGTCCACTGTAGCGTTGACTGCGTACCGCAGAAATCATCATTTTCAGCCAGTAGGGCACCGCCGGTACCATTAGCATAAAGTCTTAGGTAAGTATCATTAGAGCTTTGTCCACAGGTTGAAAACTCATAGGTACAACCAGCAGTTGCAACAAAACTAAATGCTCTTCTACCTGAGTTGTATGATGCTGTAAGTTGGCTTGTAGTTGTAGGGGTAATAGCCACATTTGTTGTAGCTGCTCCGCAATATTGCGCATTAATATTAACAGCGCTGACAAGGATTTGAAAAAGTATAAGTGTAAATGTAAAGTTTCTCATATTAGTCTTATTTATTGGTTTATTTGGAATTAGTTCAGTTGGTTTTCGATATTTTTCAGCATTTCTAACAGGTTGCTTGCTGCTTTAAGGTCTGTTCCTGGTTCAAGAATGATTGACTGTTTGGAGTGTAATACTTCTTTGATTTTTATCTCGGGTAGTATGTTATTGCTTTCTGTGTAAAGTGTTCCGGCAAAATCTCTGTCAAATCTTTCTCTATTGCTTTGGTTGTTAAGTTTTGTTCGTAGCGAGGAGACTGTTAAGTTTATTTGTTGCTCTATTTCCTTTGTGCGTTCGATGATCAGTTCTTTGGAAGGATTATTTTGAATTTCTGAATTTCTTTCCATTTTGCTGACTCCTAAAGTGTTCGGTTGAATGTTTTGGTTTTGTGCATAAACAGCGTTAATAAATATTATATTAAGTACTGCAATAATTAAAATTTGTGTGATGATCTGATATACTTTCATGGTGGTTAAGGATTTATTGATAAAAAAATTGGTTGTAGAGCTGGGAATTTAGTGTGCGGACATAGCGATGCCGCATTAACTTTCATTTGGAAAGCAAATGTTCAATAGCGCGAACTATAAAATAGTTGGGTTGGAATAAGGAGCTCTTCTTCGGCTGACTGGCAGTCGCGAAGGAATAAAAGAGAGTTTAGATCCCTGGATAAAGGATACAAGAAGTTTAAGTGTGTCTAAGAATATAACCATAATCTTATGAGATTATAAAAGTGAAAAAAAGGCGGCGTTTGGTTTGGTTATATTTAGACCTTAGAATTTTTCTAAGTAGAACTTTTTCTTTTTGTTGGTTTGGCGTTTTACACTTTTTGATTTATGTCATTCTAAAAAGTGATTATGCTCAGTTTTACGCAAGGAAGTTTCAAAGGTTTCAAAAAAAGCATAAAAAATTATAAAAATTTTTGAAACAAAAGTTTGATAATGGTTGAAACCCCGATTCAGCATGAGTTTCATTAAAATAAAAATTTTTAAAAATATTTTTTGAGTCAGAAAAATAATTACAAAAAAAGCTGCCAGTAAAAAATATGCAATAAAAGAAATTTATGCTGCAGATTTTGTCTTTTATTAAAGGCTTAGTAGTAAACCCCGCTTAAGGCAGCAATTCAGCTGCATTGTTATTTGCATTAACAGCTCCAAAATTTATTAGAACTAAATATTTCAGTAAGCTTAGTGGTTTTCTTAAACTAGGTCTTTTAATTGTAATAGATTGTCAATAATAAAGTTAGGCATGGCTGTTTGCAGTTGTTCAAAGCTATGTGCCCCTGTGGTAATACCAATCGAAAGTGCACAACCTGCATTTTTTCCTTCTTCAATATCTATAATAGAATCACCTACTTTAGCTACCACATCACAATTAGTTATTCCCATTTGTTCCATTGCCAGCAAAATCATATCGGGCTGCGGACGATTTGCACGCACTTGCGAAGCTGTAATGAGTCCATCAATTTCGACGCCGACTTTCCAATTAAGTTTAGCTAGCAACTGATCTGCGGTTTGTTGGTTGTAACCAGTATTTAGAACTACTTTTATATTTTGAGCTTTCAAATAATAAAAAATTTCGACAGCTCCGGGTTGCGGAACGACCTCTAAATGCTGATATGCCTCATCGAGCAACAAGAGAAATTTATTGTAAATTACTTGCAGTTCAGATTTTTCCAAATGTTTATCCTGTAAAATATCGACAATTGCCTGCATTTTTTCTTTGCCAGCCCCCTGCCTCAATACATCATCAAGACTTAGTTCAAAGCCTGCCTCACGTATGGCTCGATGCAACGTTTTATAAACTACATTTTGTTCATCGACCGTTGTACCAGCCATATCAAACACAATCATTTTTAACATGTGAAAGTTTTTTTGGAAAAGTCTATTGATAAATTTTTGAAATATTTGAATGAGAAAACCCCGGAGAGGCCGTCATTCCTTTGCCCCCAATTCCTGTGACAATATATATTTTATCATCTATATTATGTTGAAAAATATCCTGAGTCTTGCATTGTGAATAAATCCCCAACCATTGATCGTCAATTTCCCAATGCTCCAGATTAAAAATTTTAGCCCCTTCGTTGATAAAATAACGTGTAATCTCCTCGCGTAGATAAAAATCGATACCATCTTTCATTTGTACGTCAGCATACTCATGTGAGTCACCCAAGATGATACTTCCATCAGCTTCTTGTTTGAATAAGATATGTACACCCCATTTTTTCCAAAAACTACTTGAATCCTCTTTAGCTTTAATGCTTTTGTATGAAGGACATTCCTGAAAACTTTCGTAGCGGCGAATAGATAAGCCCGTAAGGATATTGCCTGGGATGTGGATATTTTGTTGTGGTTTTAATCGCAACATTTGCAATTTCACCATTTCTATATCACTAGCATTAAAAAGCTCAGGGAATAGCCATTCGAATTCAGCACCAGAGCAAACAAGTGCTTTTTCGCCCCAATAATTATTACCTAGTAAATCAGTCGCTTTACAGTTTAGTCCTGCACTGTCTAATTCTTTTATCAAAGTGTTAGTATATAAACTAAAGTTTGGATGTTGCTTCAAGTAGCTATGTACCCGATGTATCATCAATCTGGGATTTAAAGAAATTTCTTCCGGAAAAAACAAAGCACCTTTACAGTAACCGGATACCAAATTGGGATAGCGCTCATAGCAAGCTTGAGGACCGAGTAATTGAGAAGGATAATCGTTTTGTTTGTTAATAGCATTTAATTCTTCAATCAGTTGTAATTCTTCCTCATCAGACGCTAAGTAAATGCTACCGTTAGGGCTTAGGCTGAGGTCGGAAGCAGTTTGTAGAGATTTATAAATCTCTAAACTTTTTCGACCATATTGCTGCCATTTCAAATTCATACCCGAGGGCACTACTTGTCCAAAATTGCGAACAGTAGCAGATTGTGGTTGCTGGTTCCTTTCAAATAGGGCAACTTTAAGTCCTCTTTCAAGGGCATGATAGGCGTGAAAAGTGCCAAGAATACCACCGCCTACAATCATTAGATCGTATGTATTTTTATTATTCATTAATGTGACTCAATTTTTTTGAAAAATACCAAAAGGCAAGACCTATTGCAATGATACCCAAAATTCCAACACTATAACTCATGTTAATAAAAAAATATTTCCAGTTGGCCGAAAATCCAATAAACTCTTTCCCAATAAGAATGATACAGCTTGCCAAATATCCAATAAAATCGGAAAGATAAATAAGATAACCCACATTTCCTTTTATGCGGAAACTGGCAATAAATCGTTCAAAATACAGGCTTTGAAAAACAATATAAGTAGTATAAAGTCCAATACCATGTAAAATGATACAAACAAAGGGGCTCAACATCCCGATGCTCAAAAGGAACGTTGAAAATAACATAGTAATAAGTCCCAAAAACATAATGAGATGAATAAGGTAAAATGCCTGTTTGTTTTTTTGAACCAACACCATGAGCGAAAGCAAGCCCAGCACAAATAATCCAATCGTTGTTTCTGTTTGTGTATAAATACCAGTATTACTATCCATACCAATACTACGGAAAATTTCCACCAAAAAATTGTCTTTAATATCTCGACCTACAGTAAGAACCATATTGGCAAATAAAATGGCAGACAATCCAAAGGCATAAGCAGAAAAAAGCTGTTTGCGTTGTTGTTTATTTAGGGGAATTCTTGGACTGCGCGAAATTTTATCATCATCGCTTGGTGCGGGAATTTGCTCTAACATCCAGGCACTCAACAATACAAAAGGTATAAAAATGCAGCCAACGGCAAATGGCATCCAAAACTCAGGAACCTGCCAATCTTCAATAAGATAACGGCCTATTGACTTTACAAAACCAGAACTTACAATGAAGCTAATGCTTAGAAAAGTAGCCAAGACATCGGTGGCCCGACGACCTTCTATATAAGTGAATACAATACCCCATATAAATCCTAAGGGTAACCCATTAAAAAAGATCCAAATAAAATTATAAGGAAAGGGGGTAATTGCGAAAAAAAGTAAAGCTATTTGGGAAAGCCCAATAAGGGATAGTAACATCCATGCTCTGTTGCGTTGATTTAATTCAGATATTACTTTAATACCTATAAATTTTGCAGTCAGATAACCCAAAATCTGCATTACAACCAAAATTACTTTGTAATCTACACCGGCAAGTGTATATTCTTCAAATGTACCTGCGCTCAAAGGCTTTCGGTAGGCATACATACATGAATAGGTGGCAAATGCCGCTATCATAGACCAAATTATCGTCAGCAACCTTGATTTCATAGAAATAGTTTGAGACATGTGATGTCATAAAACCATAAAGAAACAATTTGAAAATGATTAGCAAGCAAATGAAAATTAAGTTATTATTAATTTTCAAACAATTGTATATGGAGAACTAATAAAAACGCCCGTGCTTCTTCAGAAACACGGGCGTTAATTTAAAACGAAAATATGCTCAAATTATTTCAATCTGTAAGTTAGATCGTCTTTTGAAGGGTTGTTCAATTCACCAGTAGGTTTTACTTCCTCATTTTTAGGTGCCTCTTCTTTTGGTTCTGCGTGGCCTGATCCATAAATTTCACCTAATATTGGAGCAATAGCTAAACCTACCAAACAAGTCAATTTAATGAGTATGTTCATTGAAGGACCTGAAGTATCTTTGAAAGGATCTCCTACAGTGTCACCAGTTACGGCTGCCTTGTGGGCATCTGAACCTTTGTAAACAATTTTACCGTCAATCTCAACACCTGCTTCGAAAGATTTTTTGGCATTATCCCATGCTCCACCGGCATTGTTTTGGAACAAAGCCCAAAGTACACCGCTCACACAAACACCTGCCATGTATGAACCGAGTGATTCAGGACCCATAGCAAAACCAATAATAATAGGCATAAAGATAGTGATTGCACCCGGTAGCAACATTTCGCGCAATGCAGCCTTAGTTGAGATTTCAACACATTTGCCATACTCTGGTGTGCCAGTGCCCTCAAGGATTCCCGGAATTTCGCGGAACTGACGGCGAACTTCATTCACCATATCCATAGCAGCTTTACCAACCGAACTCATGGCAAGCGCAGAGAAAACTACAGGAACCATACCACCAACAAATAGTGCAGCCAATACTTTTGCTTTATAAATATTGATACCATCGATTCCGGTAAAAGTTACATAAGCAGCGAAAAGTGCAAGTGCAGTCAAAGCAGCCGATGCAATAGCAAAACCTTTACCGATAGCAGCAGTTGTATTACCTACTGAATCGAGAATATCTGTGCGCTCACGTACTTCTTTAGGCAGTTCGCTCATTTCAGCAATACCACCAGCATTGTCAGCGATTGGACCGAAAGCATCGATAGCCAATTGCATTGCAGTTGTAGCCATCATGGCAGAAGCGGCAATCGCTACACCATAAAAACCTGCACACTCGTAAGCACCCCAAATAGCACCTGCAAATAACAAGATTGGTGCAAAGGTCGACATCATACCCAATGATAAACCGGCAATGATATTGGTTGCAGCACCGGTACCCGATTTTTGGATAACACCCATAACAGGTTTAGTACCTTTACCAGTATAGTATTCGGTAATGGCAGAAATAACACCACCTACTACCAAGCCAATAATAACAGCGTAAAAAACACGCATGTTTCCAACTTCTTTGATTCCCTCACCAAAGAAGTCCATTTTCATTGTTTCGGGCAACATCCACATAATTGCACCAAAAGAAGCAATAGCTGTGAGCGCAATTGAAACCCAGTTGCCCATATTTAAAGCAGACTGAACATGTTTTTCAGTTGCGGTGCCATCATTTTTAACATTTACAAAGAAAGTACCAATGATAGAAAAAACAATACCCATACCTGCAATGAGAATAGGCAATAAAATTGGACCCATTCCGCCAAAATTATCAGTAACAGAACCGCCCATATCTTTGATAACATAGTTACCCAAAACCATTGCGGCAAGAACAGTTGCAACATAAGAACCGAAAAGGTCGGCTCCCATACCGGCCACGTCACCTACATTATCACCTACGTTATCGGCAATTGTAGCAGGGTTGCGGGGGTCATCCTCGGGAATACCGGCTTCAACTTTTCCAACAAGGTCTGCTCCAACATCGGCAGCCTTTGTATAAATACCACCACCTACGCGTGCAAAAAGAGCGATAGATTCAGCTCCCAAAGAGAAACCTGCAAGGGCTTCCAAAATCATTGTCATATCACTTACATTCGTCCACTTGCCGCCCATGAACCAGGCAAACAAAAGGGCAAAAAGCGCTGATAATCCAAATACAGCCAAACCGGCAACACCCAGACCCATTACAGTACCGCCTTTGAAGGATACCTGAAGGGCTTTAGAAAGACTGGTGCGGGCAGCAGCTGTAGTACGTACATTTGCTTTGGTAGCAATGCGCATACCGATATTTCCAGCTACAGCAGAGAAAACGGCACCAATAACAAATGCTACAACAATAAACCAGTGTGTGGTAGGAACTAGTGCAGAGAGTAAGCCTAAAGCGGCACCTGCAAAAACAACAAAAATTGCCAAAACTCGGTATTCGGCATTCAAAAATGCCATGGCTCCTTCAGCAATTTTACTGGCGATACTGACCATTTTCTCATCTCCAGTTTCTTGTTTGGTTACCCATGAAGATAATACCGCCATGTATACCAAAGCGATAATTCCAAAAATAGGCAACAGATAAACTAACATTTCCATGTTTCGTCGGTTTTGTGTTATGAAGTAATTAAGATTGTTTTAAATAATTATCTGACTTTTAATCAGGGAATTTTGTATTAAAAAGCATTAATCTCAGAATGCTTAGTTTAAAGCGAGCGCAAAGTAAAGGATTTTTAGTTTCTTAACAAAATATTTGTCAAACGAAAAATGATATCAGTTGCTATCTGAATATTCTTGTTTTTATAATGGATATTTACCCTAAATTTGAAAGCAATTAAATGTTTTAAGTCTGGTAAACCTATTTCATATGATACCTTATTTTGAAAATGTGCCAAATGGTGAAGACCTTAAATTGGTCCACAATGCCATAAAGCCTTATATTAATAATACAGCTGTACTTTCGCATCCCGATATCAATACAATGATTGGGGCAGAAGTATTTTTCAAGTGCGAAAATTTTCAAAGTATCGGCGCTTTTAAAATAAGGGGAGCTGCAGCGGCAGCATTGGCACTGACAGCGGAGCAGCTAAAAAACGGGCTCACTACCCATTCATCGGGAAATCATGCGCAAGCAGTTGCCAAAATTGCGCAGATTCTGGGAGTGCCGGCCTATATTGTGATGCCCGATAATGCCCCTGCAATCAAAAGAAATTCAACCCTTGCAATGGGCGCGAAAGTAATCGACTGCAAAGCTACAACGGCCGATCGGGAAGCGACGCTGGAAAAAGTAGTAGCTGAGACCGGAGCCTATTTTATACATCCTTACAACGATTATAATGTTATTGCCGGGCAGGCCAGTGCAGCACTTGAACTTTTGGAACAGGTCGAAGCACTTGATGCTGTTTTTGCCCCAATCGGAGGTGGTGGACTCATGAGCGGCACTGCCCTTGCGCTGAAATCCTTTTCTCCCAATACAAAAGCTATCGGCACAGAACCTAAAGAGGTCGATGATGCTTACAAATCACTCAAGGCGGGCTACATAATTGAAAATCAGACCACTAATACCATTGCTGACGGTCTTCGAACCACCATTCGAGAAAAGACTTTCGGTATTTTGAGAGAAAATATCGATGAGATTTACACAGTATCTGAAACAGAGATCATTTTAGCTATGCGTATTATATGGGAGAAGCTCAAAATCACCGCAGAACCGAGCTGCTCAGTTCCATTTGCAGCACTGATTCAGCAGAAAGAACGTTTTAAAGGGCAGCGTATTGGCATCATTATCACCGGAGGAAATGTTGATTTGAACAGCCTGCCTTTTTAACGATTTTATAAAGTATTGTTTTTAAATTTTTATGAGCAAAGAATTAAGCAATAACAGACTCGATTATCTGGATGCAATGCGTGGAATTGCTGCAATGATGGTTTTGGTGGGTCATTTTATCAACTGGAAATTTAAAGATAATCCGATAAATCAGGCATTGAGTTATATTTTTAATGCCAACGATGCTGTTTCTTTCTTTTTTGTGCTCAGCGGATTTGTGTTGAGTTGGGCTTATTTTCAGAATGATACTAAACCTTTGGCAATTAACAAATACTATGTCAACAGGATTTTCAGATTGTTTCCGGGATTTATTGTAGCCTTATTGCTTTGCCTTTTATATTACAACAGACATCAGTTGAGCTTTGAAAGATTCTTAACCCTCTTTATTTATAACAAAGAAATGTTTTGGGAAGAGTTTTTTATGTTCAGGGGCTATAACAGTATTTTTCTCCCCGGTTGGACGCTTTGCATTGAACTGAACATGTCTTTTCTGATGCCTTTTATCATAATTGTTGGAAGGTATAACAGGCAATTGCTGAAAGCCTTATTGGTAGCTTCCTTGTTAGCTTCCTATATCCTTGGATTTTTCTTTTTCCATTTTGTGTTGGGTGCCCTCATTGCAGCTTTCTACAACGACATCATTAGCCAGGATTTTAAAAAATCATTTTTATACAAATATAGAATAGCGATTTTGTTGCTATCCATTCTGCTATTCTCGGTAAGAACCAATGACCGTATTTTTGGCAGTTATGATAAAATAAAATATATTTTGGCTTACCTGAAAATCGACTACTATGTTATCACAGGAGTTGCATCGGCTTTGTTTCTGCTGTATACCCTGCATTTCAAGTCTGCTCAGAATTTCTTTCGGCTTGCTATCTTACAGTTTTATGGTCGAATTTCCTACGGAATTTATCTTGCACACTGGGTATTTGTAATAGCCTTTTACGATAAGTGGGATAAACTGCTGCCTGCTTTTAATGGTAACAAAACGGGCCTTTTTGTTTTTGGAATTGTAGCTGTAATATTAATGACTACAATAACAGCAACCCTTTTATATTACTTTGTTGAAAAGCCCTTTATGAAGCTGGGCAAAAAGGTAGCAGACAAGATGAAAGCAGTCTGGACAATGTAAGTATCCTTATTTAACCGGCTTTAGACTATAACCCTCTTTCATCAACAATCTTATTACTCCGTTTGGACCACCCAAATGCGCAGCACCCACCGCGTAAAAAGTAGGCTTTTCTTTTGACATGGCTTTGATTTTTGGAATCCATTTCTGGTTGCGGTTCGTCAATAATTCGGCTTCTCCGTTTTCGAGATCGCTAAATAACTCTTCGCCCGACATGACAACCATACCGTCGATATCCTGAGCAAGGTACAAATCAAGCAGTTTTTTAAATTCGGCTTTGCCGCTATTGGCATCTTTCTTTATTTCTTTGATAAGTTCAACCAAGGCTTTCGCCTGATCGGCATAGGGAATTTTTTCAAAAACATTAACCTGGTCTTCAACCGTTTCAAGGCCATCGAATTTCATTTTTCTTTCACTGCCAATACTGAGTAATTCCATTTCATAAGATTTCATGGTTCCCTCAATCATATCCTGATAAAGGAAAGACTGCAGCAACATAGGTTTCCATTTTTCGATCATTTCGAAGGGCAGCATTTTCGCTTCGGCACTTTTCGCTTCTTTCTGGAAATAGGTTTTTACCATTTGATAATCTTCGGCACTTACAAAATCGGCCAGGGTTTTGCCGCCTTTCATTCCAGAAAGTGCCATGAGTTGAATGCCCATTTGCAAGCTCTGGCTAATGTCGATTTCCATTACCATTTTTTTACACTTTTTGATGGCTTTCATCGTTCTGTCATCCATGAAAAAATCTTTTTCACTGATCATATGAATAGTGCCAAAAATGTATGATTTTTTGATGCCTTTTCCGCTTAGTTCCCAAAGCAGGGAATTGTCGAGCTTGTCGGGGATATTATTAGGCTTTTCCTGGGCCGATGCAGCAACAAGACTAAGAAAAAAGAGCAGAAAAACAGATTGGATTTGCTTGTACATATTAGTGTTTCAAATAATTATTCAAAAATTTGCTGATATCGGAGTTTGGTTCATGATGAACAACATGTATGCCGATTGAAGCTGCCGAGTTTACATTGTCCAAATTGTCATCTATAAAAAGTGTTTCTGCGGCATTAATTCCGGCATCCTGTAGTACAAAACGGAAAGTATCGGCATCTGGTTTTCGCCTGCCGATGAGGTGCGAATAATAAGGCTTATCGAAGAGGGCATCGAAGTCCAAATCGCCGTGTTCACTGCGTACAATGGCATATACATCGCGCAAATGTATGCTGTTGATATTGCTCAGGAGAAAGAGTTTGTAACCTTTTTCTTTCAGTTCGCGCAACATTTCGATGCGATAAGCTGGCATATCGAGCAGCATGGCAGACCAGGCTTTTTCAATTGTATCTCTGCCAATTTGTCCGTCGAGGGCGATGCTGAGCGTTTCAACAAATTCTTCCTCTTCAATCTCATTGGTCTCGAACCTCTCGAAAAAAGCAGCTTTCTGCAATTTCCCAAGTGCAATATCATGCGCATGTGGATTTTCGAAAAGCGCTTTAAATGCCAATGCTGTTCTGTTCATATCCAGATTAAGCAAAACAGCCCCAAGATCAAATATAATATTTTTAATGTGTTGCATAAAAAAAGTCTGAATGATATAGCCTGAGTATTGATGAACAATAATCAGCATTAATTTTTTTAATATGGTAAAGTTAGACAGAAATGCTATATTTTGATATTGCAGTTTATAATTTTGTGTTTCTAATAGCTAAAGCTTTAATTTTAAAAATAGACAATGCTGCCTGAAGAGATAAAAATCAGCGAATTTGATTACGAACTGCCCGATGAGCGAATTGCGCTCTATCCGGTCGAACCGCGCGACAGTTCTAAACTGTTAAGATTGCAGGGCGACAAAATCGGACATAATCATTTCAACGAATTGCCCGGCCTGCTGCCAACCGAAACTATGCTGGTTTTCAATCAGACAAAAGTGATAGAGGCCCGATTAAAAATTCAAAAAGAAAGCGGCGCACAGATAGAAATCTTTTTGCTAGAACCGACATTTCCCTTCAGCGCTGTCATCAGAACCATGGGCGTATCGGGAAAGGTTCACTGGAAATGTATGGTGGGCAATAAAAAACGCTGGAAGGCAAATGATGAAATTGTTTTTAAAGACATTCGTTTCAGCTGGATCGACCGCGAAAATGATATTATTTGCATCGATTGGACCGATTCGCGCCTATTTGCAGAAATACTAGCCGAAATTGGTAATATGCCTATTCCGCCATATATTAAACGTTCTGCAACTGAGAAGGACCGCGAAGTCTATCAGACGGTTTATGCAAATGAGGAAGGCTCGGTTGCTGCTCCCACTGCCGGACTTCATTTTACAGAAAATGTTTTGAATGATTTGGAAAACAAAGGCTTTGCCAAAGAGTTTATCACCTTGCATGTGGGCGCAGGTACTTTCAAGCCCGTGAGTGCCGATAATGCGCTGGAGCACGAAATGCATGCCGAAAAAATATTTTTCAGCCGGCAGAATATAGTCCATATCATGCAGCATAACGGACCGATTATTCCGGTTGGCACTACTGCCATGCGCAGTCTGGAAAGTCTTTATTGGTTTGGGGTCGGGCTTTTGCAGAACAGGATTTCGGAGTTTAGCATCAGCCAGTATTTTCCATATGAGCAGGAGGCCGATATTACAAAAGAAGCGTCACTTGCAGCTGTTTTAGAATACATGGAGAACCATCAGTTGGAAAATCTTGAGGGCAGTACCGCCATTTATATTGTGCCCGGTTACCGTTTCAGAATCTGTAAAGGCATCATCACCAATTTTCATCAGCCAAAATCAACTTTGATGCTGCTCATCTCTGCCCTCATCGGCGACAAGTGGAAGCAGGTTTACAAAGAGGCCATGGAAAATGGCTACCGCTTTTTGAGTTTTGGAGATAGTTCGCTGTTGCTAGGGGAGTGATTAGGTAAAAAAGAAAAAAACGGACTGCCACTTTACGCGTACAGTCCGTATATTATCGTTTAATATAAATTTTTAAGCCTTTGCCTCTGCTCCTGCATCCGCACCGGCAGCTTCGGCAGCAGCGCGAACTTTATTGATGCGCTCCAGTTCTTTATCGATATAATAAAGGCTTTGTGAACCATCGCCAATGAGGCGGATTTTATCCAAAATTTCACGAACCAAAGCTTCCTCTTCGCGCTGTTCGCCTACATACCACTGTAGAAAAACGGTGGTGGCATGGTCGTGGCCTTCCTGACTGAGGGTCATGAGTCGGTTGATGGAATCGGTGACATGTTTTTCCTGCTCATAAACCATTTTGAAAATAATCTGAATGGATTCGAATTCAGAAGCGGGTTTATCAACTGAAGGTATAATGGCCTCGCCGTCCATGTCGTTGATATAATGAACAATTTTGAGCATATGCATACGCTCCTCGTCGGACTGTGCATAGAAAAAAGCTGCACAACCGCGCAAACCCTGACGGTCGCACCAGGAAGCCATTGAAAGATAGGTAGCAGATGAACTTGCCTCGAGACTTATCTGGGCATTGAGTGCATCCTGAATGTTATTTTTAAGCATAGATATTTTTTAATAATCTAAACAGCACAGATTTCAATTGGTTCGAATGGCTGTTTTAAAACTTTTTTTCTTCGCCGGCAATCGTTAGTAATAGGTCAATATTTTCAACCAGACCAAGCGCTAGTGCGTTTAGCGAGCCTTCCAGTTCATTTATGTCAAGGTTTTCAAGTTCCAGCGTATCTCTGAAAATGAGGTGTTTGCCACTTTCATCCAAGACATAGGCACCGTAGATGAGTGATCTGTTGGCCTGTAAAACTTTTTTCCAAAGTGCTGGGCTGTCAACAGTTACATCTACCAGTTTCTGTTCAATAATGAGCAGATTATCTTCACAGTCCAATACCATGCTATTTACGGCATTGTCTTCGTTGCTGATGATAAAAATCTGTTCTTCAGGAATTTCTTTATCGATTTGATAACCAAGCTCGATCAGGTATTCTTTTACTTTATCAGAGTAGTTCATTTTAGTTTTGATTTTATATTACAATCAATTTTTTTCAAGACCAAATTACGATTTAAGTGCAAAAAAACATATTTTGAACCGACTTTTTAGAAAGTTAGACAAAAAATTATCCTAAAATTAAAATATGTAACCAAAAAGCAAGTTTGAATTATTAGATAAACAATTCAATAAAAAATACAGCTTATGAAATTCAATATCCTTGCGATTATTTTTTCGGCCTTGCCTTTTCTAGCCTTCACACAGCAGATTAAACAGGAAAAAGTTTCTGAGCTTTTTATATACTTTGCTCATAACAGTGATTTTGTAACTCCTGAAAACCAATTAAAAATAGACAGTTTTCTATCGATTCAAGGAAAAAATTTTAACAAGATAATCGTAAGTTCTGGTGCTGACTCTACTGGTGATTGGCTTTATAATTTTATACTGGCTGATGGCAGAGGTAGTAAAGTTATGGATTATCTTAGAGAAAAGGGGGTAAAACCAAAAACCTACCTAGTTTATAATTTCAGTGAAGATAAACCTTTAGCTGAGAATGCAAATATTGAGGGAAGAAGAAAAAATCGCTATACCAAATTAGAGTTTTATAAAGAGCTCATTATCCCGGAAAACCGAATTTTAATTAGCGCAAACTTATTGGATGATCTGACCAAAGAAGCCATTGCCGACTCTATGATTCTTGTTTTTTACGGGGAAGAATCCGACACATTAAAAACGGATAAAAATGGTAATCTCAGCTTTACAGTGCCCGATTCGGTGCAATTAATTGATTTTTTTGTTAAGGATCATTTCTTCAGCTCTGTAGCTGTAAATAAATATGCAAGTAAAGATGTAAAAGTTGATATTCAATTGAAAAAAGCCATAGTAGGTAATATGGCGATTTTCGAAAATATAATTTTTCACGGTGATCAAGCAGTTATGTTTAGTAGTTCGCATGCCGTTTGCGACAAAATTGCCCGCTTTATGAAATACAATCCGCACAGGTCGATAGAAATTGCAGGTCATATAAATGGGCCCGATAAACCTGCGGTAAGTATCGATTCAAAAGAATATAAACTATCTTTACAAAGGGCTGAAACTGTCTGCAATTATCTGGCTGATAAGGGAATTTCAAAAGACAGATTTATTTCAAAGGGCTATGGAAATTGGGAAATGCTCTACCCTAATGCTGTTAGTGAAGAAGATCAGCAAAAAAACAGAAGGGTTGAGGTCAGAATTATTAAATAGTTGCTAATTGTATACTTAGACATGTATCTCAATTCCCCAGCTTTCACATCTTTTTTTCCAATGCCCCAGGGTAATTTCATCGCTGCAGCCGCTGATATTGATGCTTTTAAGATTTTTCATCTGCCGAAGTTTTGCCGATAAATCCAAGAGTGGAGACCCACGTAGATTAAGGGCTTCAAGGTTTTGTAGCTCAAAAATAACATCTGGTAATATATTCAGCAAGGGTAGATTACTCAAGGTTAATTTCTTTAGATTTGTCAATGCTGAAATTGATTCGGGCAAAGTCTCCAGACCAGCGCGGCGAATGCTAAGCACTTCAAGTTTTTCAAGTTTTTTAATTGCTTCGGGCAGTTCCGAAATGCCCTCCAACTCTATTGTTTTCAGTGAAGTGCAAGCATAAAGCGCTTCAGGAAAAGAAATTGTTTTGGTAAAATTTACACTGAGCTTTTCCAGATATTTTGGCAAAGCGGGCTGAAAATATAAAGGATTTGAACAACTGACAGATAAGGACTTAAGTGTATCGATTTGAGCAAGCATCGCTGGTAACTTTACAAATAAATTTGCGCGGATGTCCAATGCTTCTAGGAGGGTAAAATTACCAAAGCTATCGGGCAGCTTAGTAAACTTGTTATTCGAAAGGTTCAATTGTTTATGCTGCTTAAATTCCAACAGAACAGTTGGAAATTCAGAAAATGCATTGTTGCTAATGTCAATCCTATCGATTAAATCACAGAAGGCCGAAAAATAACTAGGTATGCTTTGCAAATTCATATTATTTAGCCTCAGCCCATAAGCATCAATTTCCGCTTTAAGTCCGGGCAGGCTGTACAGTTTTTTGTTTTCATGCTCAAGAAAACTGCAGATTTTGAGCACTGAGGCGTAAAATCTATCGGCATCGAAGTCAAAATCTCTTGCCCATCTGAGCGCCAAAGCTATGCGCTTTTCATCGCCGCTTAAGATTTCATTTTTGATATCATCAGAATTGAAGGCTTTCATTCGAACATGGAATTATTTTGTACTTTTGTGCAAATCTATGTAAAATTCGGCATTATGAATTGGACCTGTAAATATTTTGAGGAACTGACCCTGAGGGAATTGTATGAGATCGGAAAACTCCGTCAGGAAGTTTTTGTGCTGGAACAAAATTGTCCCTATGTCGATTTTGATGGCAGAGATCCTTTTTGTTATCATCTCATGTGTTTCGATGAAAATAATCGGCTTGTCGCTTATTCCCGTATTGTCCCAAAAGGAATTTCTTACGAGAATTACATTTCAATAGGCCGGGTCATCACATCGGGTGCAGTCAGAAATAGCGGAATAGGTAGATTGCTGATGATCGAATCGATTAAGGCCTGTGAAAGCATTTTCGGAAAAGTGGCTATAAAAATATCGGCTCAAACTTACCTCCTGAAATTTTATAGTTCACTTGAATTTGAATCAACCGGAAAAGAATACCTCGAAGACGGAATTCCGCATACGGAGATGATTAGAAGCGCTAAAAACTAAGCTTTTCGAATTCTTTTACATCAATTTCGAATATCCTGCATCCGATTTCATTCAGCTCAGCATTAGTATTGCATCCATTTTCGGCTTTTGTATACAATTTTTCCAATTCAGCCTGATGCTCAAAATAGGCATTGGGGATGGGCATATTTTCAAGGTGCCGGCGCAATACTTTTACAGAGTTGAAGAGCCTTTGATAAAGAAAACTACAGATCGGGCTATTAAAAAAAGCCGTCAGGGCTTTAAGGTTATAATTTGCAGGCGGAATAAAAAAATTGACGCTGTTCAGTACCAAAACGCCTTTACTGTCGGCGACCATTTGCAACTTGTCGGAAATAAAACGGTAACAGATTTTAGGACTGCGGTAAAGATCTTTGGGTGCGCACTGCTGAAGCTGTTTAGGGTTAAAAATTATAAATTTACGGGCATTAGAAAATGCAAATGGATGGAGTTCCTTACCCGTAAAAATTGCTTCAGTTCCGAGCAGCTTATCGTCCAATAGATGTTTTTTGTTGTTGCCGGTGACGATACCAAGACCAAAAGTACAGGAAATGAGTCGGCTATAATTTTTTGAAAGAATTTTTTCCAGCAGCTGCATTTCTGCGAGGCTATTGATTGCAGGTGGCCTGAAATTATTTTTTTGGAGCAGATCTGCAGAAAGCGAAATCATCTGATTGTTTCTGAAGATGTTAAAGGAGCTATCTTTCGATTTATCCAATTCCAGTCTGATAACTTTTGACTGAACTTCTCGAAATGCATTGCCAAAAAATCTTAATTCAACTGCAGCTTCAGTTCCGAAAACTTTGTTGCGGATTGCTTGGTGTGTATCGACATAGAGAAATGATTCTGGCAGAATAAAAACAAGCTTGCCGTTCACCGTCAGTTTTTCGAGGGCCTTGCACAGAATG
>JBIPOO010000265.1:0-5429 GCA_044379045.1 Saprospira sp. | reverse complement strand
ATCAAGCTGGTCGACATGACACATCTCGAGGATAATTATTACCAGCTCAATATCAGTTTCGAAACCTGCGACTCGATGGGGGCCAACTTTATCAACTCCACACTTGAAGAGGCTGCCAGAATTTTGAAAAATTTTATGTCCACCCAAGTGGGTCTCAATCAAAAAGAGCGAGAGTTGACAATCATTATGGCAATTCTATCGAACTATACACCCGAATGTCTGGTTCGTGCATCTGTTGAGTGCAAGGTGGAAGAACTTGGCACTTTCAGCGATGGCGACATGAGTGCCGAAACCTTTGCCTACAAATTCGAAAAGGCTTTGAAAATTGCTTCAATAGACACTTACAGAGCAACGACACACAATAAGGGTATTTTCAATGGCATCGATTCAGTGGTGATTGCCACAGGAAATGATTTCAGAGCGGTAGAAGCCTGCGGACATGCATATGCTGCCCGTGACGGACAATACCGCAGCCTTTCATTCTGTGAAGTAAAAGACGGCGTTTTCCGCTTTTGGCTAGATATTCCACTTGCTATAGGCACAGTTGGCGGTTTGACAAATCTCCACCCATTGGCAAAAAGATCATTAGAAATGATGGGCAATCCAACTGCCAATGAACTGATGAAAATAATTGCCACTGTTGGACTTGCTCAAAACTTTGCAGCAGTGCGCTCTTTGGTTACCACAGGTATTCAGAAAGGTCATATGAAAATGCACCTTATGAACATACTCAACCATCTCGAAGCAACAGAAAAAGAAGTAAAGGAGGCAATAATTTATTTTGCCGACAAATTAGTGTCCTTTACCGCGGTGAGAGAATTTTTACAACTCTTACGCACTGCTCCTAATGGAATGCAATTGCCAACTCCAATTCTGCTTTATAATGAAAAAAGTATGCGAAAATAAACGCAATTGGATTATAACATACTAATCTTATGCTCTACCCAATATTCGAAATCGAAGATTTCGAATATTTTTTTTTCAAAACTATCTTGCCTTAATTTCTGAAGTTTGGTTAAAAGATCAACATACTGCTGTATTAAATTACTTTTTTCATTTTTATTTCTTGCTACTTTTCCAAAAAAAGCCAGCAGCAAATTTTCGCAGCCATAGAGCTGATCATTTTTCTTGAGGTGATATTTGGCATTGGCAATCAATGAAGGCAGCAGTCTGTAATTGCCCAATTCATAATGCAAAAGAATCTGCAAAAGTAGCCCTACTTTATTCAAATCGGGTCTTAGCGTTGCCGGGAAATCATTCAGTAATTTCAGAATATAATCCAACGCCCGCTCATAATTGGCACTGAATATAGAAGCATATGCAAAGCGAAATACAGCTGAGACCAACCAGTTAGCATCAATTTGTTCTCGATATTTTTCAATGCCTTTTTCCACAGGCTCAATTAATTGAAATGCTCTATTCCAATTTTTCTCCAGGAGCAATTGGTCCAGTTCGAAAGTATGAGAAAAAATAAAGACATTCACTTCAGCTGTTTGCTTCTGTTTTGACAGCTGTTTTGGCAAGAGACGGAAAGAAGGCAATGATTCCCAAAAAAGTTCGGGTGAAAGTCGGCGCTGAATACCTAGCAATCTTGTTCTTACTGCAATATAATTCAGAGGATTATCTTCAATGTACCAAGGGTTGTTTTGCATGAGGCTAATCAACTCGGAATTGGCGCTCATTTCTGATTGTAGTTCATCTTTTACAAAATAATAATTGCAAAAGCTTTCCAATCGATTAAACTGAGGATAAAAATCATCCGATTTTTCCAGTTTTGTAAGTTGCTCAATCAATTTTTCAAAATCGGTAACTTGCTCTCCTGATCGTGCTTTACCAATTTTAACCCTAAAAGAAATACTTTCGTAATGAATGGATGCATATTGATTGAGTAATTGCTGTTTTCCGAAAATCTCTATTTCTTCCTGCATGAGGCACTCAGCCAAATCGAACTGAAATAAAACCCGATGACAACGCTGTTCTAAATGAAGCAAACTGATATAAAGCCCCCAAAGCTCGAAGATATAGGCCTGTTTTTTTACTTTCTGAATCTGCTTAATACATTGCTCGAATAGTTTTTTCTCATACAAAACGATTGCTTTCTGTAACCCATCGTTTGCACTAATTTCGTTTGAATAAGCCGCATTCAAGTCAGAAAGCCCCTCCAAAACAGCCTCATAAAGTTTATTTTTATCGGCCGATAAGTATTCGGGGCTATATTTTTTTTGTTGATAGGCTATTTTAAGTTCCTTATCTGCAGGCTCTGTTTGATGATTAAACAAATCGAATAGGAGCAGCTCTTTGGTTTGCTCAAGTTCGTATTTACTCAATTGCCTTCTGATAAATTTTTTCTCAGATGGGGTAAGGCTCTGTACTAATTGATAAAGTTCATAACTTTTATCTTTTTTCATGAGAATTCGATTTTGATTCAATCAAGCTACCAATCTGTTTAAATGCTTTTTTCGACTCAGGGAAAAATGAGGCAAGCATCCAAACATGCATCATTTTGGGATAATAAAAATAATTGATGGGAATTCTGGCGGCTTTACAATTTGTCCTGAATTTTTCAGTATCAGCTTTTAAAACGTCGCGACCACCAATAAAAATACTCATTGGTGCAAGATTGTTGATATCTCCAAAAATCGGACTGACATATGGCTCCGTTAAATTGGCTTCCTCAACGGCATAGCTCATTGCCGAATGCTTGACATCCGCAATGTTAAGCATGGGATCTTTTTTCTCCAATTTTTCGATTTCAGGATTCCGCATTTGTAAGTCTAACCAGGGAGCAAGCATTATCACCTGCCCTGGTTGGGGAAGCCCGGCATCACGCACAGCCATGGCGAGCGCCAACGAGAGCCCTCCGCCGGCAGAATCGCCCATGAAAATGATATTTTCGGAAGCAGTTGTCTTTAAAAGATTCCGATAGCAATTGAGCACAAAAGCAATATTTTTTTTCCAGTCAGATTCGGGGGCAAGCGGGTAATCGGGTGCAGTTAGCGCTACATTTTTTTTTCGTACAAGTTTAGAGATAAAAAGCCAGTGCTGTTTCATGAAATTTGAAGTGTAAGCTCCCCCATGCAGGTATAAGATATGCTTTTGCGCTGTCTTTTCCTTAGGCACAAAATGATAGACTGCACGACCTTCAAACTTATCATCCATTATTCGATGCTTTCTGTAAAGTCTTTTCAGCGGTTTTTTTCGCGTATAAAAATTATCGGGCCCTTTATTTCCTTTATCTTTCTTAAGACCAATTATCTTAAAAACTGTGCAAATCGAAGCATGTTGAAAAGAAGCTTTTCTGGGATGTACATAGTCAATCCCCTGTGCTTTTAGCCCTGTAAAAAATAATAAAAATATTGTCAACAGAAATATTGTTCGAAACATTAAGCTTAGTTCTTGGCTTTTACCGACCAGGTGAAATAAAATTTAGATACCACAACAGCTTTTCCGTCATCGCCCGGCATTGTACCTATGCTTTCCATTGTCAGGGTTTGCCCTTCACCGCTATCGATTGCGCGTTGCACCATTTCGAAAACCTCGGGACCCATTACACAGGTAAAACTGGCTTTTTTGTTTACTTTTTTAATGTATTCGGCCCTCATATCGGTTATGAGCATCGAGATTTTACCGCGATCGTAAATTGCAAGCGAACAAAGAATTCCTGTTGACATTTCTGCCGCCGCTGCCTGTGCTGCAAAATAAGTTGATTTGAAAGGATTTTGCGATTTCCAGCCATATGGAATTGTCACTACCGACTTTTCTGTACTCAATAGTTTTACCTTGACACCCATAAACCAGGCGGCCGGTAATTTCATGAGCAGGAAAAGCCATTGGTTGAACGGGTTCATAAACTTTTTGATAAATCTATCGGTTTTTGTTGTTTTATGTTCCATTTTCTATTTTAATGTTAACATTTTAATGGTTCTTTGCTTATTAATAGGTGTGAATTTAAAAATCCTAAATCCTTTTTTTAGCTTTGTGCCGACTGTTTTTATAAAATTCTGTTGATTTTTACAAAAATAGTCCCTTTTTTTGCAAAAACTGCTTAATCAGAACTTTGATTCCGAATTATTGTTTGAGTTTTTAGTCTTACACATAATTTTAGGACTCTAATTAGGTTCAATCATCACGACATCAAATTATTATGGCAAAAAACTTACTCATTGTCGAATCTCCGGCCAAGGCAAAAACGATCGAAAAATACCTTGGTTCCGACTTTGTTGTCAAATCGAGCATGGGGCACATACGCGACCTCATAAAGGACAGTAAAGATCAGAAAGCCATTGATGTCAACAATAAATACAAAGCAAATTACGAAATCAGTCCAGACAAGTTCAAGGTTGTTAAGGAATTGAAAGAGTGGGTCAAAAAAGTAAATGAGGTTTGGCTCGCAACGGATGAAGACCGCGAAGGGGAAGCCATTTCATGGCACCTGGCGGATGTACTGAATTTGAACGTAAAAACAACCAAACGCATCGTTTTTCACGAAATTACCAAACCTGCACTTCAAAAAGCAGTTCAAAATCCAAGACTGATTGATCTTGATCTGGTAAATGCTCAACAGTCGCGCAGGGTGCTCGACCGTTTGGTAGGTTTTGAATTGTCGGAATTGTTGTGGAAAAAAGTTAAAGGAGGACTCTCTGCAGGACGTGTACAATCTGTTGCGGTTCGTCTGGTAGCTGAAAAAGAACGCGAAATAGAAGAATTTGTCAGTAGCCCATTTTTCAGGGTTAGCGCTCGTTTCAATGTCCTCAACGGAGACAAATCTACGATTGTAAGTGCCAAGTTATACGAAAAAAATCAGCGTAGCGAAGAGTTAAAGTTTGAGAAAGAAGGCGATGCGTTGGCATTTCTACAAAAATGTCTTAAAGCAATTTACAAAGTTGAAGACATTAGTGTAAAACCTACCAAACGTAGCCCTGCTCCTCCTTTTACAACATCAACGCTACAACAGGAAGCAAGCCGAAAACTCTATTTTCCGGTATCGAAAACCATGCGTGTAGCTCAGGCACTATACGAGGCCGGACATATTACCTACATGCGTACCGACTCGACCAATCTGAGTGGTGAAGCACTGAAGAATATTGAAAATTCCATTGTGACAAATTATGGTCAGCAATATCATAAATTCCGAACTTATAGTAGTAAGAAGGGGGCTCAGGAGGCGCACGAAGCTATAAGACCCACCTACATGGAAAAACAAAATGTAAGTGGCGACCGTGACGAGCAAAGGCTTTATGAACTGATCTGGAAAAGGACTATTGCCTCGCAAATGGCTGATGCCCAACTTGAGAAAACTACCGTAGATATAAAGATTTCAACGGTGAACGATGCTATGCTCGTTGCTGTAGGCGAAGTACTTAAATTTGAGGGCTTCCTGAAAGTTTATCTGGAATCTAAAGACGAGGACGAAGACGAGGATTCGGAAG
>JBIPOO010000264.1:0-5474 GCA_044379045.1 Saprospira sp. | reverse complement strand
AATACCCTACAATTCTCGATTGGCAGACAGCAGTAAATATCCCATGGGGAATCATTCTGCTCTTCGGGGGAGGCCTGTCTTTGGCTACAGCTTTTGAAGTTTCGGGCTTAGCCGCCTGGATTGGTAAGTCACTTACAATATTTGAAATATTGCCCTTCTTCCTTATTTTGCTACTGGTGGTCACTATGGTAAATTTTCTTACAGAAATTACATCGAATGTTGCCACGGTATCGATGGTTCTGCCAGTATTGATTGCAATTTCAAAAAGCTTGGAGATTCATCCTTATTACTTGATGATTGGTGCTACCTGTGCAGCTTCCTGTGCATTTATGCTACCTGTAGCTACAGCGCCCAATGCTATTGTTTATGGCACTGAAAAAATTAAAATAGGGCAGATGATTAAGTCGGGTTTTGCTTTAAATCTGATATCCATCGTCATTTATACCCTGTTTATTTACTATACTTTACCGCTTATTTGGGATCTCAGCAAGTAAATTTTATACTTCATTTTCGGTCTTATCGGCGAAAACCCAAAATTTCTGACCAAGGAAATTGAAAACCGCCGTGAGTCCGGTGGTAATAATGATAGCAAAAAGGTGTGCGCCAATTGTGAATCCTATCATTTCACAGATTTGGTTGGCTGTGCTAAAAGGGAAATAATTTACCATTCCCCGATCGCGCAATAAATACAAAAACAACGAATTGAGGAAGACATTCAGCCCCAATGAAATACTATATAGTAACAGCGATTTGAATATTCTTTCTTTGCTGTGATCTGTCTTGCGCCAAGTCCAGCGATTGTTGAGGGTATAGGTTACAGTGAAACCAAAAAGAAAAGAAATTGCTTTGGCAACAACTTCATTGTCCAGGAAATAGATTTTTTCAGGTAGTAAATTTAGCACAATAAAATAGCAGACGATGTCTGTTAAAACGGCCAATACACCTATGAGTATAAATTTAATTGCCTGTTTATTAGATTCAGGCAGCTTTTTCAACTGTTTTTTCATCAAATCTTATGGCCCCAAAATAGGCTCTAGTGCAAATAATTAAGTGACAAAAGTAACCAAAGTCTCAAAAATAAGTATTGTTTTGACTTAATTATTTAAACAATAAGTTAAACTGAAGATAGATTTATGCTTCTTCGAAACTAACTAAACCGTTTTTTAAATCGTAATAAGCGGATACAATGTTGATTTCTCCGCTGTTTTTTGTTTCCCTCAGGTATTGGCTTTGCGATATGATGTCGTTGTATGAGTTGAGTGTATTTTGTTTTACAACATTGTTGAAAGCCTCATTATCTGTCAATAGGATAGATCTTTCACAGCCACATTGCGTAACAGCCCGCTCTATTTTTTGTGTAATCGATCCAATAAATCCTTCATCCACTTTATCGATAGCAGTAGCTATTGCCCCGCATTCCGAGTGCCCCAGTACAATCACCAGCTTTGCGCCCAATTTTTGGCAGGCGAGTTCGATGCTTCCAAGAATGTCATCATTTACAATATTTCCGGCAATTCTTATGGCAAGAATATCGCCAAGCCCCATATCGAAGATAATTTCGGGGCTAGTTCTCGAATCGATACAACTTATGATAACTGCCATAGGGTTCTGACCATTAGTACCAGCTTCGACCTGTTTACTGTAATCTTTTCGTCTTGGCAGTCCATTAGCGAATCGATTATTACCATCTTTTAGCAATTGAAGAATGTCGCCCGGGTTCAGCGTATTCAGCGTTTCTTTATCGAGATAGTCAATAAAATCAACACTATCGTCCATATTATACTTTTCTTTCAACCCTACAAGATTGAACTGAATATTTCTTTCTTTTGATACGGTTGTTTTGAATTCATCTATAATTTCCAATACATCGTTATCGATAAAATCGCAGTTGACAGCGTTAATGGTCAATTTTGAATTTTTGGGTATACTCCATAACGCATGTTTGATTCCAGCTTTATTTAAAAAAGACACATGATTGGACAAAGTGATGTTAAAATGCTCAATTTTATAAGAACTATCCTTTTTCATAATAAAAGGATATTTCAGATTGCTTTTCAGAAGGAAGAAGGTACTAACAGCCAAACCGATAAGAATACCAACAAGCAAGTCGGTCATAACAATTGCAATAATCGTCACCACAAAAGGTATAAACTGGTTCAATCCCTTTTTGTACATATCTTTAAACAGGGATATTTTAGCCAGCTTATAACCGGTAAACAAGAGTATTGCTGCCAAAGATGATAAAGGTATCAGATTAAGTATTGGCCCAGCAAAAAGGACAAAGATTAGAAGAAAAATACCATGAAAAATAGTAGACATTTTGGTTTTGGCACCTACATTTATATTGACAGAACTTCTAACGATGACCGAAGTAAGCGGAATTCCTCCTATCAGACCTGAGATGCTGTTTCCAATACCCTGAGCAACCAATTCTCTGTTTGGAGAAGATTGTCTTTTTTCTGTATCTAATCTTTCAACAGCTTCAAGATTTAGCAGCGTTTCCAAGGAGGCCACTATTGCAATTGTTGCACCTGTTAACCATACATTTGGATTTGAAATTGCAGTAAAATCAGGCAATGTAATAATGGAAGCAAGATTTTTAATTGCTGGAATATTTACCAAATGTGAATCGGAAATGTAAAAAACAGGAATGAAATTGTAATAAAATAAATTCAAAAGTATTCCTAAAACTACAACTAAAAGGGGAGCTGGTAGGATGTTTTTGAGTGGTCCTTTTTCCCAATAAACTAATATTAAAATTGATAAGATTGTTACGATAGCGGCTCCTGCTGAAAAGTAATTCAGCATATTTATCAATTCCGAAAAGGTATTTTGTTGGTCCGGCTGAAAAAATGAGAAGTCTCCTTCATAATCTTTATCATAGCCTACAGCGTGCGGTATTTGTTTTAATATCAATATGATACCAATTGCAGCAAGTAAACCTTTTATTACATTAGATGGTACATAATCGGCTATGAAACCTATTTTGGCAATGCCGCTTATTATTTGAAAAATACCGGCAATTATCACCGCCATCAAAAATACTTCAAAGTTGCCAAGTGATATAATTGAAGATGCAACGATTGCGGTAAGACCTGCCGCTGGTCCGCTGACACTGATTTTAGAATTACTGATAATTCCTACTATAACCCCACCAATTATACCCGAAATAACTCCGGAAAGGATTGGAGCACCGCTTGCAAGTGCAATTCCGAGACATAGTGGTAATGCAACCAGGAAAACAACAAGTCCGGCAGGAAGGTCTTTCTTAAGATTATTTGAAGAAAATAATTCATTTATCATATTACAGGCATTAATTGTTTAAATATAAGACTTAGCAATTTTATGAATAAATAAAAGTAATACCAAATTTGATTAAAAGTAAAACTATTAAAGTATTGTTAAAATGTGAAAAACTTTTAATGATTAAATTTATATGGTTGAATGTCATGCTTTTATTCAATAATCAGTTTATTAGCAAAAATCCATGCATCGCCACCCGCTCCATAAATCCTCTGCTACTATCACCTAAAAGTGCAGCATAGTTGTCCAAACCTAAAATATCTTTAAGATTGGTCATTACAATGGCAACTGCAATACCCACTGTAAATCCAACATTGATTGAATTTGGAACGAGTTTAGCGTATCTACCTACACCAAATATTCCCTTAACAACTAATATGACACCTGAAATAATAGAAATAGGTACTAAAAATCGATGAGCAGATTCAAATGTAAAGCCTTCTTTATTATATTTATGCACAAGACCAACAATTACTGAAATAAAAGCCGCAGTCGGATCATAAACTTGGTATTTAGAACCACCAAAAGTTCTGCCGATTACAATAAGCGAATGCTCCTCCAATTATACCGTGCTCTGGTCGCAAATCCCATAGCCATTGGTATGGTCTTGATTTATTAAATAATTTCCTCAAAATTAGTCTCAAAATTTTTAGGCATTTTTTCTTTTTAAAAACTTTGTCTGCGTATAAATCAGTAAGTCTGTAATTGAATCGTCTAAGAAATCAGAAAACATCAAAACACATTCAAAACTTTATCCTTTGTAGTTTTGAATAAAAGTGTCAAGTCTGATTCAATGAACGCGCACTAAAATCTTTTGCATAATTTTTTTGCTTATTATATTTCTTTTTAATATGAATTGTTCAAGTTAGTAGGCTTTGTTGTTTTTATGCAATGAAAGTAGTATCCGCATAGTAAGTAACTTGTCCTGTTGACAAATCGTGCATTCCACCAATAATACCAATTTCTCCGCTTTCTATCATGTGTTCAATAATAGTACTTCTCTCCATAATTGCTTTCACGGTTCTTTTTACATTAATGGCGGCCACATTTTCTACGAAAATATCATTTTTTGAGGTACGATTGTCTTTTGTTACCGTTTCGTCATCTACCGCAGGTCTTATTTTGGCTAGCAAGGCAGTTAAATTACCCATTTCGGCATGGTCGCAAGCTCCTTTTACTGCCCCGCATTTGCTGTGTCCTAATACGACTATTATTTTTGAGCCAGCCAATTTGCAGGCAAATTCCATGCTACCTAATATATCTTCGTTAATGATATTTCCGGCAATTCTTACACTAAAAATGTCACCAAGTCCTTGGTCGAAAATTAGCTCAGCAGAAGTTCTGCTATCTATGCAGCTTAAAACCACAGCAAATGGATGTTGTCCGTCAGATGTTTCGTTAGCCTGCTGTAACAGGTTGCGATTTGCTTTTAAATTATTAACAAACCTCTTGTTTCCTTCTTCTAGTAATTTCAAAGCCATTGCTGGTGTCATTGCTTCTTGTAATTCCTTTGTTAATGTCTTCATTTTTTTATTATTTTTTTATTGTTGTCGTTTTTAAACTTGCTACTAACAAGAGTATTGCTGCCAAAGATGATAAAGGTATCAGATTAGGTATTGGCCCAGCAAAAACAGGCAAAGATTAGAATAAAGATACCATGAAAAGTAGCAGACATCTTGGTTTTGGAACCTACCTTTTAATGACTGAACTCCTAACGTTGACCGAAGTAAGCGGAATTCCTTCTATCAGACCTGAGATGCTGTTTCCAATACCCTGAGCAAGCAATTCTCTGTTTAGGGGGGATTGTCTTTTTTCTGTATCTAATCTTTCAACAGCTTCAAGATTTAGTAGGGTTTCCAAGGAGGCCACTATTGCAATTGTTGCTATAACCCCTACAATTATACCCGAAATAAGTCCGGAAAGGATTGGAGCAGCGCTTGCAAGTGCAATTCCGTGACATAGTGCTAATGCAACGAGGAAAACAACAAGTCCAGCAGGAGGCCTTTCTTGAGATTATTTGAAGAGAATAATTTAATTGACATATTATAGGAATTAATTATATAAATATAAAACTTCACAATTTTATGAATAAATAAAAGTAATACCAAATTTTTTTAAAAGTAAAACTATTAAAGTAATGTTAAAATGTGAAAAATTTTTAAAGATTAAAT
>JBIPOO010000062.1:0-18291 GCA_044379045.1 Saprospira sp. | reverse complement strand
GTTCTGATTTTTGAATCTCAGGTTTACCTGTTTTTATGAGCGTCAGGGCTTTTCTGGCAATTAACTGATTCATAGGCGCCCCTCCATCCATTGCTTCAAAAATAGAGCGGTGGATTTTCTGTGGCGTTTCATCTTTGAGTAAATAACCAGAAGCTCCAGCCACTATGGCATTGAAAAGATTTTGTTCGTCATCAAAAACCGTACTCATAATTATTTTAATATTAGGCCAACGCTGAGAGATAAAGGCTGTTGCCTCAATCCCATCCATTTCGGGCATATTGATATCCATGATTATTACATCAATAACATGATCTTTCTGTAAATATTGAATAATTTCTTTACCGTTTGTTGCCATGTATTCAATAGAAAAATCGGGGGACAACAATATTTTTTGCTTCATTGTTTCAGCAATTCTGTTTATGTCTTCTGCAATAGCTACACGTATCATAATCTAATAGTTAGGTAGTTTAATTACTTGCTCAATGCCACAACAAAACCTGCAGCAAGATACATATTTTTTAGTTTTCCTGATGAATTGATATCATATTTAATACCAGGTCTTGCTCCAAATTCCATGCGTAAACCAATTCCTGCAATTCCAGTTGTGTAAGACTCAACCAACAAACGCCAGCCTAGATTTTTCATATCAGGTTTCTGAACTATAGTATATGAACCTCCGCCATTTTCGGCTTTAGCTGTTAAATTGGATTCAAAACCGACTGTTGGCATGTATAAAAGTTCAGCAAATACTTCCGTTTTGTTGCGCACAGCTTTTCTACCATAGATTTCACCGGATGATGCATTTTTAGCATTGATAACAAAATTCTTAGCGACTGAAAAATGGATACCACCACTAAATCTCATTCCCGAAAAAGAAGTTCCATAATTTAATGAACTGGTAGAAATCCCATTTTGGTTATTTAATTGAAATGTGCTATCGTATTTATGATTATCTAAGTAATTATTTCTGTAATAACCTGCCGATCCTGTTACACCGATTTTTGTCATAGTCCTTGAAGGTGCCACAATGAAAGTTTCATTTGTAATTGTATAATAACTGCTACTTGATGATGTTTTCTTTAGCGTTATTCTAGTGTCTTCTTTTTGATCTGTTATCTTAAAGAAAAAGGTTCCTCTACCGTTAATGTTCAAATAAGACTTCGAAAATTCATTCACTGCATTTTCTCTAACCCTGTCCCATTTTTTGTAGGCCTTTGCAAATTCACCAGCAACGGTTATTCTTTCTCCAAGATTTACAGCTGTTTGAATACTGTAAATTGTACGGTTGTTATTTTTTGTAAAATCGGCATCGTAAATAAACCCAAATTTGCCATGAGCTCTGAAAGTTGGATCGTCTTTTATTACCTCGTAATTGATTGTTTGTGCATTGGCATTACTAAAAAATACCACTAAGATGATTAGAATACTGAAAATCGTTTTCATGATTTTAGATTTTGTTTTGATTTAATTATAATGCAAAATTAGCCTTAGTCTATATTTCGCACAATACGCAGAACTGCGTATTTATTGCTTAGTGATGTCAAATTTATAACCGAGCGTAATGACGCTACGACGTCCAGCTGCAGGATTAAGAAACTTTACCAAGAGGCAGTTGGCTGATAAAACAGATTAAAACATAAAACAATTTCATAATTTATAGGGTTAAAATGGTGAATTCAACTCTTCTGTTTTTTGCTCGTCCTATATCACTCGAATTGTCTGAGATTGGCCTTTTTTCTCCATATCCTTTTAATGTAATCTGTGATGCAGGAACATCTTTTGACAAAATATAATTAACGACAGATTGTACTCGTTGAGTGGATAATTTCAAATTTGAAGCATCATCCCCAACATTGTCTGTGTGTCCGCCAATTTCTATTTGCATTGTTGGATTATTCTGGAGAAGGCTAATCACACGCTCTAATTCAGCCATCGATTCCTTTTTGAGATCTGACTTTGCGAAATCGAAGAAAAGATTGTTTAAGCGGATTATTTCTCCAACCTCTAATGGAGATAAATAAAGATCTCTTTGTATTTCAGTATAAGATTTCAAATTGCTTAGGTCAATATTCTCTGCATTTGGATAGAATCCTTCCTTAATGGCTAGAAATTGGTAATTCTTTCCTGAAGGAAGGGCTAGTTTGTAATATCCATTATTGGGTTCTGAATTTGCAATTCCTGATTTTGAGCTATTGTTGATGTCCGAAAAATTTATAGAAGCCTGAAGTGGTTCTTTTGTTTTGGCATTTAACACTCTTCCAGAAATAATTACAACCGGTTCAGGTTTGAATTCAGGTGAAAGTTTGATTCGATAAATGTCATCTGACTTTCCAAAATTAGAAACCACGTAAGCATATTCACCTGAGGCAGGCACACTAAAATAGGCATCCCAAAAAGGCGTATTTATATCCATACCTAGATTCTTTGGAGTTGACCAATTTGTCCATGTATCATCTAAACGTCTAGAAATATAAACATCATTTGAACCATATCCAGGATGCCCGTTACTTGAAAAATAAAGTGTTTTATTATCAGAAGCTAAGAAGGGTGTAACTTCCCATCCTTTAGAATTGATAACATTCCCCATATTCAAAGGCTCTGTATAGGTGCCATCTTCGTTTCTAAAGGAAACATAGAGGTCATTTGATCCAACGGTTTGCTTCGTTTTAATTGCGCTAATCAATACGAGCATATCAGTACTGAAACAAAATTCATTTGAACCTCCCTCATTGTAATAATTTTCAGCAATCACGTCTTTTGGAACAGACCATCCTTTGTCAGTTCGCTGTGTCACCGAAAATCCACTTTTTTTAAATTTCCCATCATTAGAATATTGATGCATTAAAAACAAGGTGTTGTTATCAGGGGAAATAGAAATTACTGCATTCGGAGATGAGTTGTTAAGCGGATAACCTAAACAAATAGATTCTTGCCATTCTCCCATGTTATTAGCCGAAGAGTAATAAATGTCATCATTGTCAGTTCCACCATAATTGTTAGCATTTCCGCCACGAATAAAATAAAGTGTTTTCCCATCAGGTGCAATCAAAGGCATGCGGTCTGAAACATCCGTATTAACAGTATTTGCTAATTTTTCGCGAGACAATCCTTTGGGTGTAGGTATCAATAAATTTATTTCGTGGTTTCGATAAATCTTGTAGTTGTCAACCAATACTTCGCCAATTGCTGAAGTTCCAAAACCGTTATAATTTATTTTGTTCTGAATTGATTCAAATCGACTCATTGGTTTTCTAAAAACTTCGACATTGTTAACTAGGAAAGCTAAATCATTATCGACTTTTTTCAATTCTAGAAAATTTGTTTCTCCAATTCCCTTGATGGCCTCATGAAATTGATTGTGTGCTGACCCAGAATAATCATTTATTGTTTCCCAGGTTCCTTTTTGTTCACTGCCCACCCAAAAAGATTTGTTAGCCGAGTTAATACCGAAATAATAATTTTTCTCATTATCACCCATCAGTAGAAAATGAACACCACCTCCGTTAAGTGAGGAGGTTATCTTCAATTCGGATGTAATTCGGAAATTCTTATTAGGATCGATTTGTAGACTGTTATATGTGAAATAGATATTTCCATCTTTTTGATTGATTCTGAGGGATCCATTTTTAATTTCCTTGCTTAGCTTTTCAGTGATAATATCAGAATGATACCATAGAGGTGTGGGGTTATCAAAATTCTCTTGAAAAAACAAAGTTTCTTGTGCGTTTAGACGAAAAATCACAGAGGTGAATAGAATCAAACACAACATGATAGGTTTTAATAAAAAGGTCAAGTTAATTTTCATTTGATGATAGGTTTAATTTAAATTATTACTGATTTTTAATTTTTTTCTTGCAATTAAGTGTCATTTTTTTCTACCTTAAATTATAAAACAAAACTAAAAAATACCACTAAGATGATTAGAATACTGAAAATCGTTTTCATGATTTAAATTTTATTGTTTTAGAAATAATTATAGCACAAAATTACTGCCTTGTGCTATTTGCCACAATACGCAGTTCTGCGTATTTAATCGCTTCTAATATCAATCCTATAGCCTAATGACAGTCCAATTCTTCGACCTGATGATGGATTAGAACCTTTATTTATCAACCAATTGCAATCAAGGGTCATAAATGCACCCCATTTCGAAAGTAGCTCAGTTCTGAAATGTAAAAAATCTGGAACAGGATATTTTAAATCAGCAGGAGAGCTTGGCGCATTATCGAGCCCGCCAAATTTGATTAACCCAACAGCATAGGATAAATTTGTTTCAACTATCAGTGACTTTGAAATCAAGTACCTCATTTCAAGTGCCGGACCTGCTGCTAAATAGTAACCTTGAGGCTCAACATTTTTTTCAATACCCAAGGAGTCGATTCGGTATCTTCCTGCATAGACATAATCTCCTAGATTTAAACCAGCAGAAACCTGAAATTTACCATTGGGTTTGTTCAAATTGACTGTATAGTCTACCCATCCAAAAATATTAGAATAAACCGTTTCTTCCTTGGCAAAAATAGTTGCTTTACCCCTTACCATTCTGCTGAATAGATAAACAAGGTCGCCAATTCCTTTATTGTAAATAGAAATTCTACTTCCTAAAAACCGACTGTTTACAATTTTAAATTGTACATCCAAGGAAAGCGCTGAGACTCGGTGTCTTTCGGGATAAGGTGCCTCATTATTTGAAAGGAAGAGCAAAGAAGGACCTAATCCCATGTATGAACTTCCGCTATATTCTCTGTCCCAGTAATTAAAATCCTCGATAGTTTGAGCAAATATTAAATGAACATTTGTTGTCAAAAGCAACATTATGAGTAGTTTTTTCATGGCATTATTTCTTTAAGAGGGTGATACCAATTCCGCATTCAACAAACCATCCCTGATATGGCTTATGACCTAATGATGCAGTATAGCATATCCCGAAACGTTTGCCGGTATTAGCTTTTACATCGCCTTGGTAAAGTCGGCAGCCTGTTCTGAAACCAATTGGAAATTTTCTGATAATATCCCTGTCGGCATCAATGATTGCTGTTTTATTGTCGGAATATTTAAATGTGTTGAAGGGCAAAATGAGCGCATCGGCAAAAAAGTCATAGTTCGCTGAATTGGCAATTGTATTTCCACTCTTTGCTAATTGAATCTTTACGGAATTCGAACGACGGAGAACTGCCCCAGCATAAATTCCCGTATTGGTCATATTTAAATCACCCACTTCGGACCCAAATGGCGAAGACCTGAAATGAAATCCTCCCTGAACACCCAACTTATATGACACTGTAGCTGGCACCCTTATAGAAGTTGTCAAAGTAGCACCATTGCCAAGTGTTTTTTGATTTAAAATAACTCTGACATTTTCGCTTCGGCTAAATTTATTCAAGAAAAAGGCAGCTCCCAGATTTACTTCTGTATTACCAACATATTGTTTATTAACAAGTCTTGCAAGTTGTAAATAACTTTGTCTGACTGTAAATTGTGCTTCAAGTCCACCAGCAATACTAGCATAACCCCATAGACCGGCATTGAGGGAAAGATTGTCAAAATTTCCGGTATTTACATCCATATTCATTAAATCGAGATTTAAAGAATACTTTGGAAAAACCGGTTGATTGTGAATTATAGTATATTCAACCATTTGAGCGTAACTCATAGAGCAAACAAATAATAAAAGAATGCTAAGGCTTTTCATGATTTTAATTTTTTATGACTTTTAAATTTTTTACAAAATTCCGATTAGTGCCAAAATCCTGCAATACGCAGTTCTGCGTATTTATCAATAAAGCTGTCTATCAGTTTACGCCACAACTGAATAATGACAATATGAGATGATATGCTTAGACAATTTTTAATAAATGCTTAGTTCCTTTCTGAAATTTGTCTAATTTTGCAACGCTAAAAATTTTATTCAAAACCCAATCATGTAAAAATGGCGTTACAATGTGGTATTGTCGGACTTCCGAATGTTGGAAAATCGACTCTTTTCAATGCACTTACTCAGGCCGGAGCGCTGGCTGCCAATTATCCTTTTGCTACCAAAGATCCCAATGTTGGAGTCATTACAGTACCCGATTCAAGATTGGATAAACTGGCCGAAATGATCAATCCGCAGCGTGTTGTGCCTACAACAGTTGACATAGTTGACATTGCAGGTTTGATAAAAGGTGCGAGCAAGGGTGAAGGTCTTGGCAATCAGTTTTTGGCTAATATCCGCGAAGTAAATGCCATAGTACATGTTGTACGTTGTTTCGAAGATCCTAATGTGGTACATGTGGATGGTTCAGTGAACCCGGTACGTGACAAAGAAATTATCGACATGGAACTTGCATTTAAAGACATGGAAACACTCGAAAAACGTGCCGACCGTCTGCGCAAGCTATCCAAAGGACAAGATAAAGAAGTATTGAGACAGCTTGGTATCTGCGAGGCCTTGCTCAAACACCTCGAAGCCGAAAAGCCAGCGCGCAGTTTTGATGAACTGGAGAACGAAGACGATCATAAATTCTTTAAGGAACTGCTACTGCTCACCGGAAAACCAGTTATTTATGTTTGTAATGTCGATGAAGCTTCTGTCAATACCGGCAATGAACATACGGCTCGTTTTATTGAAGCTGTAAAAGCTGAAAATGCACAGATTATCTTCATTTCAGCTGCAATTGAAGCAGAAATTTCTGAGTTGGACTCAGCCGAAGAAAGAGCTATGTTTTTGGCTGATATGAACCTGAGCGAACCTGGCGTGAATAAAGTCATCAAAGCCTGTTACAGCATCCTTGAACTCATAACCTATTTCACTGCAGGTGAAAAAGAGGTTCGTGCCTGGACCATCAAGATTGGCACTAAAGCTCCTCAGGCGGCAGGTGTTATACATACCGATTTTGAAAGAGGTTTTATCAAAGCACGTACGGTCGCTTATGCCGATTTTGTAAAACTCAACGGTTGGAAAGGTGCACAGGAAAATGGCGTAATGCGTCAGGAAGGAAAAGAATATGTGGTAAACGATGGCGATTTGATGGAATTTATGTTCAATGTCTAAACTCCTTTCATAATTTTTTGTTAAACTTACATCTGTTTAAAATTTATATGTACACAACCTGCTATAAATTTGTAACTTTGCATATCAATTATCAAATTTCATTTCATTTCATTCCAAAAATCAAATTTTGACATGAAAAATCTTTTCAGTCTTTCAAACGCTTCAAAAGCACTTGCCTTAGTTTCTGTGCTGTCTTTCACTGCCTGCAACAATGGCGCATCAACCGATACCGACAAAACTAAAGAGACAGTCACATCTACTACTGACCCCAAATCAACACCCGGCACAGGTGGTGAATCGTCTTCTGTTTCTGCAACCAATGCAAGCGACCCACAAAAACCTACAACTTCACCAGAAACAGCTACAACAATGTCTTTCGAAAAAGAAATGCATGATTTCGGCTCAGTAAAAGAAGGTGATAAAGTTACGCATGTATTTAAGTTTAAAAATACAGGTGACAAACCGCTTATTATATCTGATGCCAAAGGTTCATGCGGATGTACAGTTCCGTCTTATCCTAAAGAACCTATCGCTCCCGGCAAAAGTGGCGAAATCAAAGTTGAATTTAACTCTGCTGGCAAAAAGGGCTCAGAAACTAAATATGTAACGCTGAATGCTAATACAATTCCTGCTGAGACCAGACTTACCATCAAGGCCAATGTAATCGCAAAAGATGTAAAGACTAATTAATTTATTTTAATTAAACATTATAAAAACCGTACTTTAAGTAGTTCGGTTTTTTTTATGCCCTTTATTTTGCACTATTTGACCTAAATAATTTAACTCGCTTTTTATTATTTTTATATTTGCACAATCAAGAAATTATAAAATAAGTTATCTGCTCAAGCTTTTTAGAAGTATATGTACAAAAATAAAAAAGTAGTTGTTGTTTTACCTGCCTATAATGCAGCGCAAACCCTTGAAAAAACCTACAATGAAATTCCTTTTGATCTGGTTGATGAAGTAATACTTTGCGACGATTGCAGCCGAGACAATACTGCCGAACTCGCCAGACAACTTGGCATACAACACGTCATCGTACACGAGAAAAACAAAGGTTATGGCGGAAATCAGAAAACATTGTACAACAAAGCTTTGGAAATTGGGGCTGACATTGTTATTATGTTGCATCCCGATTATCAATACACTCCAAAGCTGATTCCATCGATGGTAAATATCATAGGTGACGATTTGTACCCTTGTGTTTTGGGATCGAGAATACTTGGTATGGGTGCACTGAAAGGTGGCATGCCAATGTATAAATATATAGCGAATCGTTTCCTTACTTTTTCTCAAAATCTGCTTATCAATTATAAGTTATCGGAATATCATACCGGCTATCGTTCTTTCAGCCGTGAAGTACTCGAAACCATTAATTTTAATGCAAATGATGATGACTTTGTTTTCGACAACGAAATGCTTTCGCAGATTGTATATGCCAAATTTGATATTGGTGAAGTAACCTGCCCTACAAAGTATTTCAAAGAAGCCTCCAGTATCAATTTTAAACGCTCTATGAAATATGGCATGGGTGTGCTAAGGGTATCCTTTCAACATTTCTTTTGCAAAATGGGGTTGATGAAGCTGAAGAGGTATAAGCGGATGAAGTGATTAAATCATGATGCTTTTTTAATTTCGATCCAATCAATCGCATATTTTCAAATCACTAAGTTTTGGAAAGCTTTCAAGAGGCTCTCCTTTGTTTATTCGTTCTGCGAGGTTTGGCACATAGAGACGATTCAAAAGTTCGGTAGATTTTATTACATTTAGTCCACAAACTAAATAAAGATAGTTCCTTGCCTGCAGCGTTCCATCAAATCGAAAGTGTTCGTCATAAACTAGCCAATCATCGTTTTCTAATTGAAGTCGAGTGTATAGTTGAATACCGGTAGTAATGTCCCAAAGTATAGATTTATTGTCATACCCTAAGGTTAATATTTTTTTTCCATCCGGACTAAAATGTGCTGATTTTACTCCAATAGTATGACCTTTTAATTCATGTAGTTCCTTTCCGGTTATTAAATCATAGACACGAACAATTAAATCAGAACTGGTAGTTAGGATTAGCCTATTATTCGGACTAAAAATAATTTGTATAAAATTTTCATTTACTTTTAGGTCGTAAAGCAATTTACCAGTTGATAAATCATGAATGTTTATTTTCCCGCTAGTCGCATCATAAAGTTTAAAATCGAATTCATTATTCTCTGAATTGTTTACGAACATCGGTTTCCACTCCGTAGTTAATACTAATTTATCATCAGGACTAAAAGTAGCTGAATTTATGTAGTCTAAACTTACGGGAAATGATTTAAATTCTTTTCCTGTCGACGTACTATACACTCGCAATATAGTATCTAATTCACCTGCAAGAATATAATTTCCGTCTGAGCTTATAAAATCATAGTAATTATTAAAAATTTTTTTATCGAAAACATGAATCATTTTTCCGGTTAAGACGTTGAAAGTTCTAACACCTGAGCCGATTGCAGCAGTTGTAACTAGTTTACTATCTGAATTAAATTTGGCAGCCCATAACGCATTATCATGTCCTTTCAAAACATGCAGCAATTTACCAGTTGATACATTATAAATCCGAGCAGTACTATCTAAACTAGCGGTGACTATTAGCTTTCCATTGGGACTAAAAGCTGCTGAAGTTACGCTACTTCTATGGCCTTTCAATTCATATATTTCTTTTCCAGATGCGACATCACTAATGATTGCTTTATTTATACTTGTAGTTAAGACTTGTTTACCATTAGGACTGAAGCAAGAATTGATAGCAAATAAATTATGCTCTCTTAATGTTCTAACTTCTTTTCCTGTTGACATTTCGTAAATATGAGCAAACTTATTCAAATTTGAAGTTAAAACAAGTTTGCCATCTGAACTGAAATCAGCTGAATTTACATAAGATGTAAAGCCTTTTAGAGTCTGAATTATTCTTCCTGAAGATACTTCGAAAATATTGACAGTTAAATCTTTATTTACAGTTAATACCAACTTGCTATCTGGACTAAAAAGTGCTGATAATATATCTGATGAATTCCATAAAATCTTCAATTTACTTCCTGTAAGGGCATCATAAATTTGAGCTTTATTAGCACCAACTTTCAAAGCCAATTTTCCATCTGGACTAAAAATTGCTGTAATTATAGAATCTGAATGATCGCTATAAACCTGAAGCACTTTGCCTGTCGTAATATCATAAATGCGTGCAGTCTTATCTTTACAAGCTGTAATTGCAAATTTACTATCTGGGCTAAAAGTTGCCGTAATTATTGAATCCGATTGGCCTTTTAAGCTAACTATTTCATTTCCCGAAAGCACATCATATATTCGGGCAATTCTGTCATCACTAACTGTAATTACTAGATTTCCATCTGGACTAAAAGCAGTGCTGAAATTTTTAGATGTATTAAACCAATTTTTATACCCTTCAAAGGTATGCAGTTTCTTACCGGTTGAAACTTCGTAAATACAGGCAGAATGTCCAGTATTAGCTACTAATAAGAACTTTCCATCAGGACTGAAGACAGCTGAAATTAAATTAAACTTTTCATCTTCTATTACTTTTATTTCATTTCCTGTTTCAACCTCATAAATTCTTGCCTTTTTATCCCAACTAGCAGTCAAAACTAATTTTCCATCAGGGCTAAAAACTGCAGAGCTAATCCTATCTTTGTGTCCTTCTAAGACTTGTAATTCTTTTCCTGAAGAGAGCTCATAAATTCGTGCTGTATTATCCATGCTGGCAGTCAAAGCCAATTTTCCGTCAGGGCTAAAAGCGGCTGAATTTATCATCATTTTATGACCAATTAAGACCTGTAATTCTTTTCCGGATGCCACTCCGTAAATTCTTGCTGTTTTGTCCCTGCTTGCAGTCAAAACCAACTTTCCATCAGGGCTAAAAACAGCTGATGTAATTTCGAATACATGACCTACAGGCAATACCAATCTTGCATCTTGTGCTTGTGAATGCATTAGATTAAACATAAGAAAAAAATATAATATAAATCGCATTGGTTTTCTTTTAAATGATCAACATTGTGTATCTGTTTCTGTACCTTCAAAATTAAACTGTTTTATCATAATTTTATGCATTTTTGAAGCAGAACAACTCGAATATTTCAAGTCAGTCTAATTAAAATTACCATAAAAAATAAATTATGCCCTGCTAATGCACTTTCTAAACAATTAATAGCATTTACACCCCATCTCCTGTAATGTAAAATTTATGTTAAGTTATTTCATATTATTTTAAAATAAAATTTTAGATTTGAGCTTGAAAACACCATTGTCTATTTTCTATCTCAAATCTCGCTTATATGAATTTTAAATTGGCACAAACTGCAGCCATTTTTATTATATGTCCCTTAATAGGCTTTGCACAAGGCTTTCAGGTAAACTTTCAGGGACAAAAACAGCAGGCAATGGGCTGTGCCGGAACTGCATTATACAAGGACGGAGCCAGTCTTTTCTTCAATCCAGGTTCGGTTGCCCTATCCGATGAGAATTCGATAAACATTGCAGGAACTCCAATTTTGGCAAATGTACTTTATACCGATGCAGCAAGTAAAGAATCTTTCAGAACAAAAAATCCGGTAGGCACACCTTTTTCGGCCTATGGCGTCTTTCATTTTAAAAAACTGGAGCAGTTAAAATTTGGACTAGCAGCATACACACCTTTCGGAAGTACCGTTGTATGGGAAGATAACTGGATTGGCCGATTTGCACTGACAAGATTAAAATTACAAGCTATCTTTTTACAACCAACCCTCTCCTACCGTATTACACCAAAACTAGGAATTGGTGCAGGATTGGTAATCGGATTTGGAGATGTTGAACTCGAAAAGGACATTCCTGTTCAAGACAGTACAGGACAGTTTGCACATGCAAAACTTAGTGGTAAGGCCAGATCTTTAGGTTTTAACCTTGGCATTCATTATGATATAACAGACCAAATTTCAATTGGCCTGAATTATCGTTCCAAGGTACAAATGAATCTAAATGACGGTTTTGCCGATTTTACAGTTCCGGGAGCATTGGCAACTAATTTTCCCGACCAAAAATTTACGGGTTCACTTCCATTGCCAAGTGTCACAACATTGGGAATCGCCTACAAGCCAACTTCAAAAATCAACGCAGTTCTAGATGTAAACTATGTAGGCTGGAGCGCTTATGATACCCTTGGCTTCGATTATGAAAATAATACTTCTTCATTGGCCGATACCAAATCGCCTAGAAACTACAAGAATATTTTTGCCTTCAGAACGGGTATGAGCTACAAAGTCATTGAAAAACTAGAGCTTAGAATTGGTGGTGGTTTTGGATTTAGTCCGGTACCCGAAAGCAGCGTTACGCCTGAGACTCCCGATGGCAATCGTGGCTATTTTACCTTGGGCGCAGGTTATGAGTTTAATAAACATTTCTCTCTGGATGTTTCGCTTTTCTATACGCAGGTTAAAAGAACAGCTACCAACGGTGAAACAAATTTATCGGGTACTTTCCGCACAAAAGCAATTGCGCCTGGATTCGGTTTAATTTATAAAATTTAGTCATGAAAAATATAAGCATTTTAATTTTTACGATAGCCCTCTTCTTGAGCTCCTGTAAGCCTGCAATTGAAGATCCAAATTATTCTAAAGGCGAAATTAATTCCGATCGTTTTATTATGATTGGTGGCGGCCACAGTGCCGGTTACATGGATGATGCGCTATACAATGAAGGGCAGCAAAACTCAGTAGCCAATCTCATTGCAGATCAGCTTAAATTAGTTGGACTTCAACAGTTCAATCAACCTTTGGTCAATTCATCATCTGTAGGTATAGGATTAACCGGACTTTCTGCAATGTACCTCAACTATAAAACAGACTGTAAAGGAGTTAGCTCACTTTCACCGGTCAGAATAGCTTCTAGCGGCGACCAAAGTGTATTCACCGATAACTTATATTCCATAACGGCCCCATTAGGGAACTATGGCATCCCAGGACTAAAACTGATGGATGTTAACAGTCAGAACTATGCCTCATCAAATGCTTTTTTTGCTAGGATAGCTTCCTCTTTGACTACAAGTGTTTCAGCCGATGCTACTGCAACTAACCCAACGTTTTTCGCTTCATTTCTTGGTCTTGAAGATGTTTTGGCATTTGCAAAATCGGGAGGCATCCAAAGTCTACCCGACCCTGTAGATTTTCAGGCAGAATACACAACGCTCATTCAAAATCTAACAGCTAATGGCGCAAAAGGTGTTATTGGTATCATACCTGATGTCACTGAGATGCCCTATTTTAATACTATTCCATGGAATGGTTTAAATTTGGATTCTGCAAATAATACAACACTCAATTCGGTTTATAATCCGATTGGCTACTTTTTTAATGTTGGGTCTAATCCGTTTATGATTGAAGACACATCAGCTAATATTTTTGGCATTCGTCAAATTCTCAGTTCAGAACTATTGTTGTTAGGTCTTCCACTCGATTCAGTAAAATGTTATCAGATGGGTGTACTTTTTCCTTTGAGAGATGAATTCGTACTTGATAATACTGAGATTACAGAGCTTCGCAATAAAATTGAACAATACAATGCTGCTATCAGATCAATTGCAAACCAATACAACCTAGCTGTTGCCGAAACCGGAGCCTTTGTAAATAATCTAAAAACAGGTTTTATTTATAATGGCGTATCTATTAGTGCAAAATTTGTATCTGGTGGCGCTTATTCCTTGGATGGTTTACACTTCAATCCCAGAGGCAATGCCTTGCTGGCAAATGAATTTATTCGTGCAATCAATAATAAATACAATTCTAATATTCCGGAATTGAATGCCGGAGCCTATCGTTCCATCTTATTTCCAAATTAAACAAAATCAAAATGAACAAACTAGCAACTTTTATCTGCCTCTTATTTGGGCTTAGTGCTTTTGCACAAAATCCCTGCTCAAATGGTCGTTATGCAAGTGACATTTTTCAAAATGTGACCACCACGAGCAACATTACTTATGGGGCTAACAATTCTTACACTGGCGCCAATACAACACTTAAAATGGATTTTTATGAGCCAACTGGCGACACAATGTCTGCTCGTCCGCTTATCATCTGGATACACGGAGGTAGTTTCATCGGAGGTTCAAAAACCGATGGTGATATGGTTACTTTTTCTAACCGTTTTGCTAAAAAAGGATATGTATGCGCTTCAATTGATTATCGTTTAGGCTTCTTTCCTTTCGATTCTGCCAACGCGGTAAAAGCTGTAGTTCGTGCTGTACAAGACTCAAGAGCTGCTTTGAGATTTTTCTACAAGGACCGTGCTACTACCAATACTTATAAAATCGACACAAATCAAATCTACATTGGTGGAAGCTCAGCAGGTGGTATCACTGCTCTTCATATAGCCTATCTCAACGATGAATGTGAATTGACAAGCTACTTGACTACTTCAACAATTACACAATTGGGTGGTCTTGAAGGAGCTAGTGGAAACCCTGGTTATTCTTCAGAAGTTCAAGGTGTTATAAATGGTTGTGGTGCCTTGGCAAAATATAGCTGGCTCGAAGCTGGTGATGTTCCACTTTGTTCTGTACATGGTACTAATGACAATACTGTAAAATACAACAGAGGACTTGTAAATCCCGGCGTTCCATTGATGTACCTCGATGGTAGCCGTATGTTACACGAACGTGCTTGTGCTGTTGGTTTAGAGCATCAATTTTATACATTCGCCAATGCTCCTCACGTTCCTTATGTTGGAAATCAGGCATATACGGACACTACCGTGAATTTTATTCGCGATTTTCTTGTAAAAAGAATGGGTTGCCCTGATGCAGAATTACAACCTGAAAATGCTCCACTACAATCTGTAAATCTCTATGCAACAACTTATTGCAATGGCAGTGCCGTAAATGAAACCTGTGCTCCATTGTCTGTTTATGATATATCCCAAGGTTACACTGCAATGATTTATCCAAATCCTGCTAATCAGATCGTTTCTGTAATGCCAAGTATTGAAGGCACTTATAGTGTTGAGGTATTTGACTTTACAGGAAGAAGACTCCTTGTTTCGACTAAAGATTTTGGTATAACCGAATTGAATATCGAAGATCTTGGTACAGGAACCTATCTTGTTCGTGTAAGCTCAGGCAATCAAAGCTATACCGAGAAATTGGTTAAGTTCTAAGAACTAGCTTTTCAGATATTAAAAATGGCAATCTCCGATTTGGGGATTGCCATTTTTAATTTTCTACTTTATTATTTTCAACTTTTTTCATCCAGGCCTCAGGAAACTTTTGATTCGTTTGGTTGAAATAAAAGATCAGTTCAAATTTATGAAAAATTGCATTAACCTGCCATTCTTCAACGTATATTACTTCAGCCGGACCTTCATAACGAGATTCAATATATACACTCCATCCAATGCCATTTTTAATTTCTTGTCCTTTTTTTACATAACAATAATATCCAACTTCATTTTCTTCAGACAGCAAATTTGTAGTTAATAAAGGAAAATCTTGATTATATTCTTTTACAATTTCGTTACATTGATCAAAAAAACTTTCTAAGGAAGAAATTAAATCCACATTTAATATCCTGTGAGGAAGAAAACTCTCAACTCCCTTTCGTCGAAAATCAGGTAATTTTGAAGATACAGTAAGCCAGATATCGGGAAATTCCTGAAAAAAAGGTGTAAGTATATAATATAGCTTGTAGCTAATGTGGCATGGAGTAGTGAGAAATTTAACGAGTAAATCTACATCTTTCGAACTTTTTAGTAATTGAATTCCGATAGAAAAATTTACAGGATTATTCTCATCTAGAAATTTAGTTATTTTTTTGTAATTCTCTTCCGTACTTTCCATTACTTAAGAATTTTATAAGAATTAAAATTACTTGATAACTGATAATTTGAGAACTTTTACCATTCTTAAATTTTTATCTAATAATTGCACCGCATAAATTCCCGCAACATTTGTTGAAAGCGTAATTACACCATTATTCTTGTCAAAATCAGCATCAATCAATTTTCCATCGAGACCATAAACTTTGATTTGATGAATATCCTGAAAGTTTTCGAGATAAAATCTTCCAACCTTGGATGGATTTGGAAAAAGCTTGATTTCAGTTTCAGATAGCGTTTCAATTGCAGATGGAAGTTGTAGTTTTGGTCCAAAAGTTAAATCTATAAAAGCTGCATTGTCGGGATTTGAACTGTCGTAAAACTCCACTTTTTGGCCCGATACTCCATTTGCCGATATTCTAAGTTGATAAGTACCAGTTTGTAAATACGGTAGTGTATTCAATGGCAAATCGATGCGAAGCCAATTCTTGTTTTTGTCTAAATCTCCGTAAAAACAAGCAGATGATGATGTTTCAGGAATGTCATTAAAATCATCCGAGGCAATTGCAGCACTGGCACCTGCATTTTGATAAAATAAATCCACCGAAATGGAGCTTGCCTGATTGATGACATTGCCATTTTGTGCAGATTTTCTTCTCAGAAAAAGGCTGGCCGAACTTACACCTGTGTCAGACAAGTTATAATTAAAATCAAGCAAAAGACGGCTTTCATCCTGATTTGTATTGCCAAGTTCTAACAGCGTAGATGTTTGACCCGATTGACGTACTGTCCCACCAAAATTTGCTTTTATGATTGTGTCATGCATCAAACTATTCATATAATAGCGCTCGAACTGATTATCCATAAATACTTCGAAAGAAGTTGGACTCAAGTGAAAACAATCGGTAATACTGAAATTTGTGAACGGGATGTTGCCGAGCGAGAGCATAGCTGCTGCCGGTGAAGGGTAATCCAGAAGTCCTGTATCTATCGGCGCTGTAGCGGCAGAATAAGTTCCGGATGGAGGTACAGACAAAGGTGTATTCTGCCCATAAAAGCTTTGCATGAGTCCCAATGCCTGCACATAATGCACCCTATCCTGCTGATTAGTATATGCCTTTACACGATTGGTAAAGCTAAGCAATAAATTATTCAATTGCTGAAAATCTGGGAAACCCATGCCCGACCAGGTTGCATAATAAGGATGTTGAGACTGTAAAAAAGAAGGCAAGGCACCAATTACATCGCCAAAATTGGTATAAACATAACCTGAAAAGACAATCTGTAAATTGGGATTGACTGAATGTATATAATCGATGATGCGCAATGTCCTGTTGTAAACGGTATCGAAAAGCACATCGGTTTGCTGCTGTGTATAATTAACATCCCAGGTGTAGATAACATCGTTACCGCCTATGCTCAGGTGAACATACTCCAGCGTTGGATTCGCCAGAATCTCATCTCTAAGATCGTTGAGTTTTGTAGTATCATTCAAAAAGTCGGTGGTTCGAGCACCAGCAAAGGTAAGATTATTATCACTCAATTGCCCAAGATCGCTAAAACCATAGTTATTCAGCGCATCTTGAACCGATTGGTTCAAATGCATAAAATTTGCCCAACTGTCGCCAATTAGTAGAATTTTGGGTGTAGGATTGTTATTGCAGTTTTGTGCACTTGCGGCAACTGTTGAAAAAAAAATAATCGCAGATAGAATAGCTTTCATTAGTATTAAAAGTATTGATTATTTAAATTCCTTTCCTTCTTTGTTAATTTTCACTTTTTTCTTACCTATTACTCCTTCTAAATAATAGGATACAGGATAAATAGCATCGTATTTAAATTTTGTCAATTGTGTCCCTTCTGAATTAAATATTGCCAACTTACCGGTAGGTTCCATGATTAACCTGTCAGATTTAGCTTTATTATTCACCAAATAAAAATTATCACCATTCACCTTAACCCTGTTAATTTCAGGCCATTTTGCAGGAATACTAATTTTTCTTCTACTGATTAGTATCTTCAGGTAGCTGGTTTTTTCTTCATTTTCCGAAAGATGTTTCAACATGATTAATGAATAATCTCCATAGTCTATTTCATTGTCAACAGTGGTCTCTACTTCTCCAAATTCAGTTAAATTAATTGAATAGTTAAAACTGAACTCAGGTTCAGTTAATTTATTCATATGGTAATCGTAAATTGCAAATCGGGATTTTCCATTAACATCGGCACTGAAAAGAAAGAAATTCAAATTTTGAACGATTGAATAATTCCTGTAAATTGGTTCAACTACTATGTTAGCATTCAAATCCATAGCACCATACCAATATTCAAACATTTCATTGATAAAATCCGGTTCATTATTAGGATTTTCGATTGAAAAAATCAAAAAATTATTCCACTCAATAACGTCTACATAATGG
>JBIPOO010000061.1:0-18399 GCA_044379045.1 Saprospira sp. | reverse complement strand
TAAACAATACTAGAATTATGGGAAAAATAATTGGTATCGACTTAGGAACAACCAACTCTTGCGTATCGGTAATGGAAGGCAACGAGCCGGTTGTCATCACAAATGATGAAGGAAAAAGAACTACGCCATCTGTGATTGGTTTTTTGGATAATGGAGAACGTAAAGTTGGTGATTCTGCCAAACGTCAGGCAATAACCAATCCGCTCCGCACCATTATGTCAATCAAACGTTTCATGGGAAGACGCTACAGCGAAAGTTCGGGCGAAGCAAAGAATGTACCTTACCAGGTAACTCAGGGCGCAAACGACACTGTACGCGTAAGAATTGATGACAAAGAATATACTGCTCAGGAACTTTCTGCAATGATCCTTCAGAAAATGAAAAAAATTGCAGAAGACTATCTTGGTCAGGAAGTAACTGAAGCTGTGATCACTGTTCCAGCCTACTTCAACGACTCTCAACGTCAGGCAACAAAGGAAGCTGGCGAAATTGCCGGTTTGACTGTCAGACGTATTATCAATGAGCCAACAGCTGCTGCACTTGCTTATGGCATGGACAAAAAAGGAACCGACTCTACTATTGCAGTTTATGACCTTGGTGGCGGTACTTTCGACATCTCTGTGCTTGAATTAGGCGGTGGAGTATTTGAAGTAAAAGCTACTAACGGTGACACGCACTTAGGTGGTGACGATTTCGACCGCGCTATCATCGACTGGTTAATTCAAGAATTCAAAGAGCAGGATGGCATCGACCTAACTGGCAATTCAGAGGCTTTACAGCGCTTAAAAGAAGCTGCTGAAAAAGCAAAAATTGAACTATCAAGCGGTACAAAAACCGATATCAACCTTCCATATTTGGCATTCAGTGCCTCTGGTGGAGCAAAACACCTGGTTCGTGAAATGAGCCGTGCAAAATTTGAACAACTAACCGATGAGCTGGTTCGCCGTACGCTTGAACCCTGCCGCAAAGCATTGGAACAAGCCGGTTTAACTGTGAATGATATCGATGAAGTTATTTTGGTAGGCGGTTCAACCCGTATTCCAAGAATTCAGCAAGCTGTTGAAGATTTTTTCAAAAAGAAACCCAACAGAAGTGTAAATCCAGATGAAGTAGTAGCTGTAGGTGCTGCAATTCAGGGTGGTGTACTCACAGGTGAAGTAAAAGACGTTCTTTTGTTGGATGTTACTCCCCTTTCTTTGGGTATCGAAACTTTGGGCGGTGTATTCACCAAACTTATTGAATCGAACACTACGATTCCCAAAAAGGCATCTCAGATTTTCTCCACTGCTCAGGACAATCAACCTTCGGTTGAAATTCATATCCTGCAGGGTGAACGTCCAATGGCCTCTCAGAACCGCACAATCGGCCGCTTTGTGCTCGATGGGATTCCGTCTATGCGCAAGGGCGAGGCACAAATCGAAGTGACTTTCGACATTGATGCCAATGGTATCCTCAGTGTTTCTGCCAAGGAAAATACCACAGGTAAAAAACAGAGTATCCGAATCGAGGCATCGACTGGTCTATCAAAAGATGAGGTAGAACGTATGAAACGCGAAGCTGAAGAGAATGCCGATGCTGACAAAAAAGCCAGAGATTTTGTTGATAAGGTCAACGAAGCTGACTCTGTAATCTATCAGACAGAAAAGCAATTGAGCGAATACGGAGATAAAATATCTGCAGATGCTAAAGTCGCTATCGAAACTGCGCTTACTGAATTAAAAGATGCTCATGCTAAAAAAGATGTTGATGCTATCAACAAAGCGCTCGAAGCAATTAACAACGCTTGGGCTGCTGCAACACAGAATATGAATCCGAATGCTGGTCAGGAAAACACCCAACAAGGTCCTCAGGATGATAAGTCTGATGTAACAGATGTAGACTTCGAAGAAGTTAAATAATAGGATATAAATTTTTTAAAGTTTAGATTTTATGGCCTCCCTATTCCGGGAGGCTTTTTTAATTTATCCCAATTTTAATGAGGGATCTTTGAATATTTTATAATATTTCGGTATTTTTAGGTTTAAATCAAAAAACATGAATCTTCAGCAATTGGAATATATACTTGCCGTTGAACAGTTCAAAAACTTCAGCCGAGCAGCAGAGCATTGCAATGTGACTCAAGCCACCTTGAGCGCTATGGTAAAAAAACTGGAGGAAGAATTAGCATTGACTATTTTCGATAGAAAAGCAACGCCAATTTTAGCAACAGATAGCGGACTTATTATTTTGGAAGAAGCTAAAAAGGTGCTCCTTCACGCACAATTGTTAAGAGACAAGGCCTTTTCAATCAATGGAAAAATTGCCGGCAAACTTAAAATTGGCATCATCCCTACCATTGCAGGTACGCTCCTTCCCAAAATAACAAGATTAATTTTGGAGAAACATCCCGAGCTGGAAATTGAAATTCAGGAAATTACAACTCAAAACATCATCAAGCAACTGAGGGATGGGCACATAGATGCGGGCATATTGGCTACGCCACTCAATATAGATGAGATTGAGGAAAATATTCTTTATTACGAGGCATTGATGGTTTATGGCAATTTTGATGAAGACAAACAATTCCTAATGCCCGAAGAAATCAGGGAAAATAAGATTTGGCTATTGGAAGAGGGGCACTGTCTGCGCGATCAGTTTATAAACCTCTGTCATTTAAAAAAGAAAGAAAAATTGCCCAAAAATTTAAAATTTGAGGCTGGATCCTTCGAAACCCTGCTGTCAATGGTCGATGAATTCAGTGGATTGACTCTCATTCCTGAACTTTATTATCAGTCACTTTCTGAGGAGAAAAAGAAAAAAGTAAGAAATTTCAAGGCGCCAATACCTGTCAGGGAAGTATCGATGGTTTATTACCGCCCCTTTGCCAAACTACGTATTATAAACACCTTATCGAAAGAAATATCTGAACTCATTTCAAGAAGTCTGATCTCCACTCAGTTTAAAAAATCGGAACTGGCGATTGCGAAGATTTGATAATTTTAGGACCTAAGAAAATTTACATATCCTCCAAACTTAGGCCATAAAACCCAAAAGTATAGCCAGCGAATTTTTGCATTATTTTTTCGGCTTTTTTTTCTAAATGGCTGATTCTAATGGCTGATTTTTGTTTTTTAATTTCATAAAAATCAACAATTTTATTTAGGCTGTTTATTGCCACAATATCAATTTCGTTTTGATTTCCTTTTTCCCAATAAGTACCTACCTCTGAATACTTTTGACTTTTTATCAACTTGTCATTAAAATATCTTTCCAGCAATTTACCGCTATAGGTATCGTAATCTCTTTTTAATATTTCCAGAATGTAAGCATTATTCTGCATTTCTACAGCAGAACGGTATTTATATACAAATCTGAACCAAAAATTCAGGAAAATATCTTTGATATAATATTTCATGTTCTTTGAGCCAGGGTTGCTAAGTATTGGTTTTACTTTGGCAATCAATTGGAAGTCAACTTCAAGTTTATCAAGAAAGCCTCCAACAGAAATACTCATAATAGATTCGATTTCAGGCCTTGAGGTTTTCGAGCCGGCTATCAGCGACAAAATTGAGAAATAGTTACCATAATCTTTACCAAATTCATCGATCAGGATGTTTTTTCCCTCCTCCAGAAAGGTAGAATTGTAAGAAAAGTAAAAATCCATCAGGTTTTTTGAATCCATTTTATCTGCCAAACTTAATTGCTCTAGATATTTAGGCACTCCTCCCGAAAGGATATATAGTGCCAGTAAATCTTCATTTTTATATTTAGGGTTCTGATCGAAAAGAAATTCTTTAATTGTAAAAACATCAAAGGGTTCAATTTTAAGATGAAAATTTGCCCTTCCGTAAAGCGGTACTTTCCTGTCTGTGAATATTTTTGTCATCAGTGTATAAATTGAACCGCAACAAATTAGATTGATTTTGCTTTCTGTCTTATAACGGTCCCAGATCTGCTGCATATCGCTGTAAACCGAAGAATTGCTATGGTAAAATTCCTGAAATTCGTCCAGAATCAATGTAAAATTTCTTGTCTGTGACAGCTCCATCAGAAAAGCAAATAATCTCGAAAAGGATCTAAAATTTTCAAACTGTTCAATTTTAAGTACCTGTCTGATTGTTTCTGAAAACTCTTCACACAGCAAAATCTCATTCTTCTTGCCAATAAAGAAATAAAGATAAGCCTGTCCATCAAAACACTGCCGTAATAGTGTGGTTTTTCCTACCCTTCTCCGGCCTGTCAAAAAAGTCAACTGAGCAGATTTGAGGCTCAACTTTTCAATCTTTTTTAAAAGATCTAATTCCTTATCTCTGTTATAAAACTTCATAAAACATTATTATTGAATTCATTGCAATCGAAACAGCCATTACTGTAATGGCTGTTACAGTAATGGCTGTTGCGAAAATACAAAACAAAGCTTAGAATTTGAACCGAATAAGTGCTAAATTTTCAAGGTTGTCAATTACTTTATCCCAAACTTCTGCAAATATTTATCATACAAATCTTTTTGCTTATTGCGCAGGCTCGCCTGTTTACCCTGAATATAGGCATCGGTTACAAGGGAAGTTCTCATATCGAGTGCATCACCAGCCGAAACTACAAAGGTAGCATCTTTACCGACTTCGAGACTGCCAACACGGTCCGATATACCCAAAATCTCGGCAGCACTCAATGTAATTGACTTGAGCGCTTCTTCTTTCGACAAACCATAGCCAACAGCATGTCCGGCCTGAAACATCAGGTTACGTTGCTGCCAGCTGCCATCGAGGCTAAGCGCAAATTTAACACCTTTTGCCTGCAGGAGGGCCGGGTGCTTATAGGGCAGATCCACATCATCGTGCTCATGCGATGGCAAGGCATGCACATTGCCTAAAATTACAGGAATGTTGTTCTTCTTTAGAAAATCGCCTGCTTTCCAGGCTTCGGAAGCACCTACATAAACCAGTTCAACATTATAATCTTTGAGCAGTTCAAAAGCCTCGTACATTGATTGGGCATCATCGACATGCACAAAAAGTTTCTTGCTTTTGGCAAAAATACCTTTCATGGCATCGAAACGCATATTTACATTTTCGGGCTTATCGGTTTTGCTGTAAGCCAATGCGGCATCGAAAAAGAGTTTAATGCCTTCTACGTCGCGACCGTAATTTTTATTCATAGTACTTTCACCGGGTTCTCCCCACCAGCCACCAAAGGAGTAACGACTTGGCCAATTGAGATGAACGGAACCATCTGCCTGCAAAACTGCTTCTTCGAAATTATCTCCTTCGAGGTGCATTACGCTCGACTGTCCTGGCATACGTCCGCCCTGTGGAGTGATTTGTGCAATCAAAACCCCGTTGCTCCTAATGGTTGGAATAATTTCAGAGTCAGTATTGTACGCAATAATAGAACGAACATTTGGGTTAAAATTACCCACTTCTCTAAAATCGTTGGTAGCTCTGACCGCTTCAATTTCAACAAGTCCAAGCTGCGTGTTTAGCGCGATAAATCCAGGATAAATATGTTGCCCTTTGGCATCAATAGTTTGCTCATAGCCTTTGCCTACTTTGTCGGCTGGACCAACTTCCGATATTTTACCATTTTTGATACCCAATGCACCTTTTTCGATGACTGTTCCATTACCAACATGTATCGTAGCATTCGTAATGACAAATGATTTTTGAGCAAAGGCTTCAATTGAGAATACCAAAACTAACAATATATATGTATATGCTTTCATTTTTCGCTAATTTTAAAACAATGACCAATTAATCCAATTTCCAATTCAAACCCTCTAGTTCATTGAGGTGAATATCTCCACAATGATAGTGATGCTGACGAGATGGTGCAGGGGCCTGCGTTTTAGCGCCACCAGCTTTGGCATTTAACATTTTCTGCATCAGTCGGCTACGATCGGCCTGCAATTCTTTTCTCATTTGCTGATCGCGGGCCAAATCGAAATAACAAATACCGTCGACATAGGTCTGAACTGCCTTGGCATAAACAGAAAGCGGATTGTCTGACCAAATTACCAGGTCGGCCTGTTTACCTGCTTTGATACTACCTACATACTGGTCGATTCTCAGCAGTTTTGCCGGGTTTAAAGTCACCATATTCATAGCTTCGGCCTCGCCCATGCCGCCGTATTTTACACCTTTGGCAGCTTCCTGATTGAGCCGGCGGCCCATTTCGGCATCATCTGAATTGATGGCAGTTACAACACCCATCTCATGCATCAAGCGAGCATTGTAAGGAATGGCATCCATAACCTCGGCTTTGTAAGCCCACCAATCGGAGAACGAAGATGCACCAACACCATGCTTTTTCATCTTATCGGCTACTTTGTAACCTTCGAGAATATGGGTGAAGGTATTGATTTTGAAGCCATGTTTCTCTGCAACGCGCATGAGCATGGTTATTTCACTCTGCACATATGAATGACAAGAGATAAATCGTTTACTATTTAAAATTTCATAGATACAATCCAATTCCAAATCACGACGGACTTTATCGGCATTTGCTTTGCGGGCTTCCCCGTACTCACGAGCACGGGTAAAATGGTCTTCATAGACCTGCTCTACGCCCATTCTGGTTTGTGGAAAACGGATAGTCTGTCTTTCTCCCCAATTCGCTTGCTTTACATTTTCACCTAAAGCGAATTTTATAAAACCTGGTGCTTCTTTAAACTGCATTTCTTCTGGAGTTTTTCCCCAGCGCATTTTTACAATGGCCGATTGACCGCCAATTGGGTTGGCCGATCCATGCAGCGAATGAGTTGTGGTAACTCCGCCTGCAAGATGTCTGTAAATATTTACATCGTCGGAATTGGTTACATCGCTGATGCGCACTTCTGCCGAGCTTGACTGTGTACCTTCGTTCACACCGTTTTGAATGGCAATATGCGAGTGTTCATCGATGATGCCAGCTGTAATATGCTTGCCAGTAGCATCAATTTCCTTTGCTCCGGCAGGCGCTTTAAGTTTTTTACCGACTTTGGCGATTTTACCATTTTCAATAAGCAGATCTGTATTTTGGAGAATACCGTCTTTTTCGCCGGTCCATACAGTGGCATTTTTTAGCAGAACTGTCTCTTGTTTAGGAGTTTCCGATGCTTTATAGCCATAAGCCAAGAATGGATAAATCACCTCGCCTTTTGCCAAACTGTCGGCCTTGGGCAGCTTCATTTCATTTTCTTCTGCAGTTTTGGTGCGCTTTGCCGACCAATTGATCCAGCTGCCATCAGGAGCCATCCCCTGCCCTGTCCAATTGTCGTTACTTACTGTTCCACTCAGGCGGTAGACTTCTTTGTTTTTCTTAGATGTATCCTGAACAGGGTCGAAATTGAAAGAAATATTTGGGCTGGAGAAACTGATTTTCAGTTTATCTGCCTTTTTACTGCTGTCTTGTGTAAGTTCTTTGATACTAGCCTCTGGTGCATCTATATTTCCTTTGATCGACAATTCAAAAGTCTTTCCGGCCAGTGACATTTCATAGGTTCCGCGAATATCCTCTGCAAAAAGATCACCGATTGCATAGGGCTTTCCTTTAACCCAATTATGCAGCATACTGCTTTTTTCAGATAAAAAGTGTCCGGTAGAAATAAAGAAATTGGCAGTCATTCCAACTTCGAGTGCCCCACATTCTTTCGAAAGGCCAAGCATCGAAGCAGGTACTGTTGTCAACGAAGCCAATAAATCTTTTTCGGAAAGTCCAGCCTGATAAGCTCTTCTGAGATTAGTGTGAAATTCCGAGCTACTTTTCAATCCACTTGCTGTTATTGCAAAAGGGATGGCTGCCTTAGCGAGTTCTGCTGGATTGCCCGGAGCCAGTTCCCAGTGCAGCATGTCGCCAATTTTAAGGTACTCGGCAGCATAGGGGTCTGAAACATCGTAGGCATCTGGGAAGTTTATTGGGATTATTAGTTTTGCAGCGGTAGCTTTTATGGCTTCAATTCTACGGTATTCATCACCACCACCTTTAATAATGTATTGAACACCAAACTCATCTCCTATTTTATCAGCCCTGAAGACATTCAACCTTTGATTGGCTTCGAATATCTGAGGTAATTTCTGCGCCTCATTCCATTTTTCTAATGAAAGGTTATATTCTCTTTCGTTTGGATTTGCAGCATACCATTTTGAATCGTAGTAAGCCTGACGAATCAAAGCAATACAACCCATAAGTGAGCTTGGATAATCCTGCGTAGAGCTACCTTTGCTAAAAGAATAGTGTGCAGATGCCACTCCACGAACAACCATATCATGCTCATTTTCGCTACCCAACAGTACAAAACTACCGGTTCCGCGGGCAATGCCATCCTGATGATGCGTAAGTGTTGCACCAAAACCAGCCTTGCGCATTTCCTCGGCCTTTTTTTCATCAACAGTAAAAAGCTCAGCGGCATTTATCTCAGATTTTAAGGCTTCGTTCCAACTGAAAGCTCCAGGTTTGTTTGAGAGCATTTGTGGCGCACCACTCCAGTTTTGTCCCTTTTTGTCTTGTTTAGGCATGCCGTAATCGGAGTAAATATCGATAAATGACGGGAAGATATATTTTCCCTGCAAGTCGATCACAACGGCATCTTTTGGAATAATAACTGAGCTGCCCACAGCAACAATTTTTCCTTTTTTAATTAACAGAGTACCTTTTTCAATTTTTTTATCAGGACTCATCTGAATATTAGCATTGGTAAAGGCGTAGTGGTCATCTCGCTGATCGAAAACACCGTTTTGTGGAAATGTTTGTTGCGCAGCAAGAAATTGACAGAGCACTGAACTGAGGAGTAAAACCCCAAGAAATTTAGTGTAGAAACTCATTAGACAAGTTTTCGTTTTGTGAAAATACTTTAATAAAGATTCAAATATCGCAAAAATATCAAAATCAAGAACAGCTTTGTACCTTATTTGTTTCCGGGCATCAATTAAACTAAGCCAGTCAAGAAATGTAAGCTCATTAAAAAGTGAATAATTGTTTTTTTTGAAAATATTTTTCGACGACTAAAATTATACTATTACTTTATTTATCAATTATTTATACGCGTAAGTTAACCTAATCCTGTCCCATGTAATCTGTAAAACTGACAGCGATCAGTTTTACAGCGTTTAATGCTCATCTTTTTGGCTGTCGGGATGCGCTACTTTTGTATCATCGGAAGCGGATAAGGGCTTTCGACACTAAATCATCCTAATATTTTAAACTACTAAAATTAACAAAAAAATGAAAAAACTAATGCTTCTGAGTTCAATTCTGGTTTCGGTAAACTCACTAATGGCCGTAAATTATTACAGTGTAAAATCTGGAAATCGGGATATTGATAAATCCCTTTACACCGAAAGCTTATCTAAATTTTGCGCTGGTGATTTTGGTGACAATATCAATAAATTTAACAGTGACTATAGCTGTTCAAATAAAAATGTTGAATTAGATTACTTCGATGCAACCTTTCTTAATGAAGGAATAATGATAAAATGGCAGAGTTTCTCAAATAACAAAGACCTTAAATTTGAATTGCAAAAAAGTTACGATGGGATCTATTTCGAAAAGCTGGCAATCATTGAAAATGACTGCACATCCGAAGATAACTATTACACTTTCCTTGATACAGAATTAAAATTAAATTCAGAGATAGTTTATTACCGTTTAAAACAAATCGACAATGCCGACCGCGTCAATTATTCTGATATTATTTATCTCGCAACAACAAATGATATCGGTTTTAACGATTAAATGAAATTCCCTACAAAAATTATTTTTTAAAAAATTAACATTGTACATAAACAATAATATCAATAAACCTATGAAAAAGCTGCTTCCCCTAATGCTCTGCACTTTGTTTTTAAGCAATATTATCCAAACTTATGCAAACCCTCCTGATCAATCTTTTAAGGGTACCAACTGGTCAATGGATCAATTACCTGTTGATGCCGAAAAACCTGAAGGCATAACTGTTACAGAAAATTATCCAATACCAAAAATTATTTCCCATTTACTTATTGAGACAGGTTGGACGCCTAATTCGATAAATACTTGTGCAGTTAGATTACCAAAGCGTTTTTATCCAAACCCTTTACATGGGCAACTGCTCGACGTCAAACATTTGCGAATATTAAAAATTGAGGTAAAAATTTACAATAACTGGGGTATAAAAGTTGCAGAATCAACGCTCAGCGGAGAAAATCACCTTAATTACTCCTCTAAAAAATTAAGTCTAAAGCAAAATGAGCTCAATTTCAATCAAGTGATGAAAGAGGGCACATACTACTACGTACTCGATATTTGTTGCTTTAATGGTGAAAAAACTATAAAAGAGGGTGAAATCAGGTTATTAAAAACACAAAAAAAGTAATAGGCAATAATCGAGTAGAAGGCTGTCAGAAAATTTCGAACAGCAATTTTATTTGACATGTATTTGACTTGTATTGTAAAAAATTAGCGTTTCAATATCTTACTACTGAAGAACTCATTGTCGCCTTGAATAGCTATAAAATATATCCCATCGGTTAAATTACTGATATCTAAATTCCTGATGCTGCTGTTTGATTGTTTTTGCAAAACCAACCTGCCTAAATTGTCATATATTTTGATGTTGAGTGCATTATTGTCTTTCTGTTCTATTTGTAAAATTCCTGCTGTAGGATTTGGGTAAATTTTAATTGTATTTTTCTCGTAATCAACCTGTTTGTCAGTATTTAAAATTATTGAATGCTGATTTACTGTATGTGAGCTTATACTTGTGTAAATTGGAGCATTAAAATCAAAATAAATGGCGGCTGAATTTTCCAAAACGGTTCCATTTACTAAATCGCGCTGTTGTTTAACATTAAATTTTACAAAACCATGACTGCCCGCTTCGTTCACATTGCTATCCGGCAGCATAATATTTGAAAATGTCCATTCCAAAACCCTCGGTCCGTACATTCTGAAACTGTAATCATTACTTGCTGCGCCAGAGCGAACAGAAAAAATATCAAAATCCATAGATAAAGTATCTCTGATGACAACAGTAAAAGCTGTATCTGTGCCAGTATTTTGAAAACGGATCAGATATTCAATTTCCTGATTGGGTAAAACGTCATGAGTGCTGCCTATTCCTAGCGGATAACCTGTTTTGTCATTAGGGTCGTAACTGCCGGTGACCAATCCGCAATAAATATCAACAAAGGGATCTGCATCATCCATAGGCAAAACATTCACAAGATCTGGCGTCCAAGTACCTGTACCGCAGTTTTCAATTGTGGCATTTGGATGCGAATTTCCGGGATGAAGCGGATGCTGATCGGCTTCCAAACGCCAGGTCTGTCCATTGCCGGCAAACATAAATACAATTGAATCTCCGCCCTGTAATTGTATGGAATCAAGTAAAACCCAAACCCCGTCCTGATATAATCTGACTGGAGCGAAGCAGTCCATATCTCCATTGCCAAAAATTCCGGTGTTATAAACAACAAAACGTACAGAATCATTTACACAGCTACCTTCTACGCGCAAGCTTGATCTGTCCCAGGGCAGTGTGCAGGGACTGACATTGCCCAAACCGTAAGCTGTTGTCACTGTATCCAGTACACAGGAATCCAAAGGATAAATCCATGCATTCATACATAAGGTTTGTCCTAAAACGGCATTCATACTCAAGGTGCTGGAAAGCCAAAAATCTTTGCACTGTCCTGGAAATAAAGTGTCCAAATTCACTAAATATCGGTTGTTACCAAGGTTGGTGTAAGGCAGGGAAACCGAATCTACTGCTAATAATGAATCCAGTTCAACTATGACATAAACACTGTCCATTATCTCTGTTCCAGAATATTGGTTACAAGCACGAACATAAACATATTGTCCTGAAAAACCAGGTCGGAGAAATGGGGCATGTATTGAAATCTCAGGTGCAGTACATGGATTTGAGGCGACAAACCCAAAGTAAGGGGCAAATGTAATGGAATCCGGATGTATTACTGTAAAGCTTTGGGTAGGCGGACATGTGAGTGTCCAATTAGCGGAAGAAGTATCTGCCGTTATTGTATAATTTCCTGCAGGTAAAGAATCTATGTACCAACTACCCCTCGTGCCGGTTTGAAGAATAATATTGCCGGGATTCAAAATGAAATTTCTGGATGCCAAGCCAATTTCTAAATTGTCTTTAATGCAGTTTTGATTGAAATCCATAAAGGCTTGACCGCAAACTCCTCTAAGTCTAAAAACACGTGCATTTCCAGCATTATTTCCGTAAGCGCCTATTGCTACTATATTTCCATCGGAATTAAGGTTTACATCACAACCTGAATACTCATTTGCATTTTTACCATCGATGTCAAGTCCTAATTGAAACCAGTCAGTTCCATTCCATTTATAAATGCGTACATGACCTGCGTTAATACCATTTTCGTCATTTGAAATTGCGCCTGCTGCTAAGACATTTCCATTTTCACTTAGACTTACAGACCAGCCAAAATTGTCATCAGTGTTCTCTCCATTGATATCCAGACCTTTTTGGATCCAATTGAACCCATTCCATTCAAAAATGCGGACATGCCCTGAATTATTTCCATTTCCAATATTTTCAAAAGCACCAATTGCTACAATATTCCCATCTGCACTTAGGCTTACGCTTCCTGAATAGTCTGCCACAGATTCACCCACTATGATATTTCCTTTTTGTGTCCAAGAAGTACCAGTCCATTCGTAAATATGAACTTGACCCTGCAAATTTGGGCCTTCATGAGATCCACCAATTGCAACTACATTCCCATCATTACTAAGGCTTATAGAAAATCCGAAACTTCCATAGGCGTAAGTTCCATCTATATCATTACCTTTTTGAACCCAAGAATTGCCATTCCATTCAAAGATTCGAACATGCCCGGATTTAGATGCAGTGCCATCATTTTCTAAAGATCCAATCGCTATGATATTTCCATTGGCACTTATGCTAACATCATACCCGGAATAGTCATAAGCAAACTCGCCGTCAATATCATTGCCTTTTTGAATCCATGAACTGCCATTCCATTCATAGATTCTGACATGCCCTGCTTCTGTACCATTTCCATTATTATTTATAGCTCCAATTGCTAAAATATTTCCGTCTGAACTAAGACTTACTGAATGTCCGAATTTATCCAAAAAAGATTCGCCATCTATATCATTACCTTTTTGAATCCATGAACTGCCATTCCATTCATAGATTCTAACATGTCCTGACAATAATCCATTTCCAGCATTACGAGGAGCGCCTATTGCTAAAATTTGTCCATTAGAACTCAGACTTGTTGACCAGCCTGAATTATCAGAAAAACTTTCACCGTATATATCATTTCCAATCTGAGGAAATTGAGCTGTAATATGTCCAAGATTAATGAACATAATTATGCATATTAAATAAGACTCAAGTTGTTTCATGGTATAAGTTTTACTTAAGGTGAAATAGATGGTATCTGCAATATAAGTTATTTATTTTTAAAATCAAAAGGTTGAATACAATTATTTTATTTTTGATTATGATTTCTAATTAAAATGCTCAATAATCAAGTAGGATCTACTCTCTCCAGCCTGCATAACTTTCGGTACAGGGCGGTTTTACACCGCCTGGTTGATGACATGCACGGCACAGCACCAAAAAAAGGAACTAACCAGTAGGTCAGTTCCTTTTTGTATTTTGAATAATTATTACAAATTATTCACCTTCCGAATCGTCTTCTTCTTCTACCGTTTCCTCAGTATTTTCGGCATTCCTACCCATTTCCATCAGCATACTCGCCAAAGCACATTTTTCTTTGACGGCAAGTTTCTCCAACATAAGGTCGAACATCATTTCGTCTGAAAATCCGGGCTCTAACTCCAGGTTTTCATACTTTTTTTTCATTTTTTCGGTGTTCGACTCCATACATTCCTGAAACAATATACCTTTTTCACCGGTTTCATCTGCTGCAATTTCCTCCACACTTTTGTATGTTTTATTAACGCAGTTACAAATTGCATTTGCTACATCTTCAGCAGCTTTGTCGAAAACAGATTGAGCATTTACGCCTGAAGATATTGCAGTAAAAACTAAAATTGATAAAAATACTTTTTTCATGTTTTGATTTATTTAAAGTTAAAAAAATTAGGCTCCTTCTTAGCCTATAAATTCTGATATAGCAGGCATTTTTCATGCCAATTTTTTCAAAGAACTAAATTATGCAGTCATCAAGGAATTAACACTAGTTTTCCAAATTGTTTTCCTTCATCCATATCGGCAAAAGCTGCGGCTCCCTCAGAAAGCGAACGCAGATCTCTGACAAAAGGCACAATCTGATGTTGATTAATAAGCGCCAGCATATTATTAAAATCACTGTCATTGCCCATGGTTGAACCATACATGCTAAGCTGCTTCCAAAACATTTTTTGAGGATTCACTTTAAAACTTCCTCGAGTGCCGCCATAAAAGACTATTCTACCTGCTGGATTAGCCAAATCGAGAAAATATTGAAAACCATCCCCTCCTGCACTGTCCAAAATGACATCGAAGCCAGCTCCTGCTTTTATTTCCAATGCTTTGTGCCAATTTTCGGATTTATAATTAATACCTCCTTTGGCCCCCAATTGCTGCGCGAGTTCAATTTTACCATCAGCACCCGATGTTACCCAAACTTCAGCTCCAACAGCCAATGCCATCTGAAAAGCGATGAGCGCAACGCCACCGCCAATACCTGAAATGAGCAATTTTTCATCTTTTTTTAAATCGGCTTTTGTAAAAAGAGCGCGGTATGCTGTAAGACCAGCAAGGGGTATTGCCGCTGCCTGGGCAAATGTAAGATGGGCTGGTTTTGGAGCCAATCTATCAGCCTTAACACAAACAAACTCTGCAAGGGTACCATTTGTTGGCATGCCGAGAATATTATATTTTTTATCCTGAACTTTTGGATTGTCACCCCAATTGATGTTTGGGTTGATGAGCACATCCTTGCCCTGTAAATCCTTCGAAACTGAAGCGCCTGTTTCTACAACAGTTCCTGCCCCATCCGAACCCAAAATTATGGGTGTAACGATGCCGGGATAAAGTCCCTGAGCAATATAGAGGTCCCTGTGATTGAGTGCGGCAGCAGCAATTTTCACCAAAACTTCATCCGCTCCAGTGCTGGGCATTTCAACATCTTTGTAAAGAGGCATTGTCTTTACAGATTCAAGTAGAAGCGCTTTCATTATTTTATCGGATTTTATTCTTTGCTCCAAATATCAATTTAGTTTTGGGCATAAGATTCCTCAACTCAGATTTACGCTCAGTTGATATGTCATTACCGGCCAAATAAACGGTGTGCAAATTCTTTAGTTCCTTAATTTCGTTTGGAATGTTTTTTATTTTATTGTAACGGAGGTCTAATTCCTGTAGACTTTCCATTTTGAGTATGGCCTGAGGAAACTCAGAAACCCGATTTTTTGCCAAATTTAATTTTAATAATTTCTTCAATTCACTACTCTCTTTGGGAATACCCTTGAGCAGATTATTTCTAAGAATTAAAAATTTTAAATTTGTAAATCTTGAAATCTGTCTTGAAATACCTACAAATTCAGCATCGGACAAATCGAATTCTTCAATATTTTTTTTGTTGGAAAGTTCCGCTGAGGATGGTTTCCATACTTCTCCGGGGCCAAAATCATCTTCTTTTTCCATATTGCAGGAAAGTAGTAAATTTAAAAACAAAAAACCCGAAAGAATAAAAAATAGCTTCATAGTAATTTTGGTATGATCAGTAACAAATTGCTGCTTTTCAGAAATTAAATCGTAAGCAAATTGCAAAATGTAGATGCATAATAGAGAAAACTTTTTATTTCTTCAATTAATTGACCGAAATTAGTTTTTATATTTGTAAAAATAGTCATTTTTGAGCTCAATTTTATTAAAATCATTGAACGGAGAAGTTATGAAATACTTGATTTATTGTGCAGATGAACTATGGGGCGGTCTTTCAGGGTTCAAAGAATTTATCGAAAAGAACACGGAATCTATAATCTACAATCCTGAACTATCAGAGATTGGCAATGATAGTCCGGATAAAAAAGCATTGATTATTTTTATTAGCGACAATTTGTTAAAATCGGCGCTCATTGGCAGGATTTTACAAATTGAACTGAAAGCGTTTGATGTTTTTATTCCGGTAATCACAATGAGTTCTGTCCTAAAAAATGGCATTTCTAAAAATGTGGACACCCGCATTAGCAGCTTACACGAACAGATGCAATACCGCGATTTCTGGTATGAGGAATGGATACGATTGAGAAAGTTAAATGCCGAAGCTTCTGGGACCGTGTCAGAAAACCTTATTGAACAGACTAGGAAAATTTCTGGAGAAATCAACCCATTTTTGAAGACAATTGCAATGCATCATCCAATTGATTTTCAGAATTTAGCAAATGAAAATTTCAAATTTCTTTCTGAAAAATTCGGTTTTCCTTCAGAAGATGACAATACAGAGAAAGCTGAGATAGAAAAAGCCCAAACAACTAGTTTTGAAATTGAAAAAACTGAAAATGAAATACTTTTTTCTAAAGTACCTACAAATGAAGAATATATCTTTGTCGAAACAGACGAAATACTACGGTTAAACTCAACAGAAACAGATACAGAAACTCAAATAATAGTAATAAATCCAGATGAATCTATTGACAATATGAAAGAAGAAAACCAACTGCCTGCAACTGTAGAACAACTTTATGAATCGGCAATAAAAGCTGTCGGGGAAGAAAATTATCTTGGCGCCAGAAACTGCTATGAACAGCTTTTAACAATTGAACCCATGAATGCAAAGGGGCTCAGGGCTTTGGCTGTACTTATCGACAGACATTTCGAAAATGAATCAGCAGAGGAACTCTTCCGCAAAGCATTGTTCTGCCATGTAGATGATGCAGCTTTGTATTTTGAATACGCGCAGCATCTTTCCAAAAATCCCCAACAACTACACAAGGCGGCAGATATGTTTCAGCGTTCGATTGAATTGGACGAAACAAATGCAAAATCATATCTGGGTTTGGCCTATTGTCAGTTAAATATCGGACAAAAAATAGCAGCTAAAGCAAATTACCTGCAGGCCTGTCTTATTGAACCCGATTCAAGATCTGCCGAGTCAGATACACGCTTTGCCGTTTATTACCCAAATCCTGTTTCTGCCCAACAGGAAGAGCAGGTATTGGAAATCATCAAAAACCCCAATGAAGATACCGTTGTAATGGTAACTGGAGCAACGTCTGGTATTGGTAAAGCAATTGCTGAAATTTTTGCCTTGAACGGATATAAAGTTATCATTACAGGACGCCGAGAAGATCGTTTGGAACAGTTAAAGGAAGAATTTAACCAGAGATTTTCTGCTAAAATACAACATCTTTGTTTCGACATTAGATTGGAAGCTGAGGTCCACAAGGCCTTGGAAGCACTTCCACATGATTGGAAAAACATCGACATACTTGTTAACAATGCAGGATTGGCCAAAGGGAGAGATCCAATACACATGGGGAATCTCAACAATTGGGAAACGATGATTGATACCAATATCAAAGGCTTACTTTATATCAGCCGCTTGGTTAGTCAGGGTATGGTCGAAAGGCAAAAAGGTTTCATTGTAAATATAGGATCTGTAGCAGCTAAAGAAGCTTATACCGACGGTAATGTTTATTGTGCTACCAAAGCCGCAGTAGACATGCTTACAAAAGGTATGCGACTCGATTTACACAAATATGGTATCAGAGTGGCAGCTGTTCATCCGGGCCACGTAGAAACAGAATTTGCCCTTGTGAGATTTGATGGTGACGAACAAAAGGCTGATATTTATGGAAATTTCACGCCGCTTATGGCTGTGGATGTTGCAGAAACGGTTTACTATATCGTGAACAGACCTTTACATGTTAATATCCAGGATGTATTGATGTTTGGCACTCAACAGGCAAGTGCTACCGTAGTGGATGCCAGTGGTAAAAAATATAAGGATTAGCTCAATACAATGAGATATATCAAAAAAAAGCCGGCTGAAATTTCAACCGGCTTTTCATTTCTTATATAGCTATTATCTTTATTGTGCTATTATTGCAACCACCAAAGGTCTAAGAAAGTATTGTTACCTTCCCATACAGCAACATCGTCACCATTATCAAGAGTGAAGATTACATCATCTTCTGAATCACCATTGAAATCAGTATAACGTGCACGGAAAGGATCTGCAGTGATTGTAGCAGTAATTGGTGTTTTAGGCGCTTTTACAGTAGCTGACCATTTGCCATCAGCACCAACAGTTGCTGTGTAAACAAGTAAGTTATCATTGTTTTGACTTACAGAAGCACCTGGAAAATCATTAGGGTTGATTACGATGAAAACCTTAGTACCTGCAGGAGCAAACTCAGCATCAGGAGAGTTATCATCATCTAGGTCGGCATAAGCAAAACCAGAGATAGTAGCTGTACCAGCACTTTCGATTACAT
>JBIPOO010000060.1:0-18457 GCA_044379045.1 Saprospira sp. | reverse complement strand
ACCGGACTGCGAAGCGACGAACAGCTTCCGTTACTTTCTTCGACATAGAAGGTATAAGAACCTGCAGCCAAAATGCCAGCATTGAAATTATTTCCGCTTCCAAGGGCTGTGCCTCCAGTCGAAGTGTTGAACCAACTGAGTGTTCCACCAGAACCGAATCCATTCAGAATTACAGAAGCGCCTGCACAAACTGCAGGGGCTGAGCCAGCAGGAGCCGTTGGCAAAGCATTTACAGTGGCTGTTACCTGTGTAAGCGGACTTTGGCAGCCTGATGCTGTTTCACGTACATAGTAAGCTGTTGTTTGATTTAAAACAGGGGTTGTAAAACTTGCTCCTGTACCAACAGAAACTGATCCACCTGGGTCAGCAAACCAGGACAAGGTTCCTGCACTAGCTGTTGCAGTGAGTGTAGCAGGATTTCCGGCACAAACTGCAGTACCAGATGCAGTAGGTGCAGCAGGCAAGGCCGTGACCGTAACAGTAACTGGTGTAGCAGTTGTACTTCTGCAACCGGCAGCATTTATCTGCGCAACATGATAGATAGTATTTGTAGTAAGCAGGGGCGTATTGAAACTAGCCCCAGAACCCAACTGAGTCGTCATGGCAGCATCGGCATACCATTGTACAGTACCACTCGCAGTTGCACTAAGCGTAGCAGTGTTCCCTGAACATATTGTAGTACCAGATGCTGTTGGGGGAGCTGGTGCTACATTCACCAATGCGCCAACAGCAGTTCGAGGGGAGCTACAGCTGCCATTTGATTCAGACAAATAAAAAGTGTAAGATCCTGCCGCCAAAGCACCAGCGTTGAAACTGGAGCCTGTACCTAATGCAGATCCGCCAGTTGCAACATTAAACCATGACAAAGTGCCACCAGTTCCAAAACCGTTCAAAGTAACTGGAGCTCCTTCGCATACGGGTGCTGACGAAGCCGCCGGAGTATTTGGAGTTGGCGCAACAGTTGCCTGTACAGCCGTCAGTGAAGTTAAACATCCTGAAACACTTTCAGCAACATAGTAGACTGCCGATTGAGTCAAAGTAGGTGTTGTAAAAGTTGTAGATGCTCCTGTAGAAGTCTGCAAAGATATTTGACCAAGAGGGTCGGCGTACCATGTAAGATTACCAAGGCCAGAACCCGTTGCCGAAAGTGCGGCTGTTTGTCCTGTGCAAATGGTATCACCATTCGCAAGTGGTCCAACAGAAGTTGAAATTACTGTAAAATTATGATATGCTGGGGCTGACCAACCACAACAGTTATTGAATACTCTGAGTCTTACCCTGTAGTTGGTTGTAAGACCAGTTACAGGTGTTTGCCAACTAGCCACAGATGTTGTAAATATTGCGGTAGGTGTTAGTGTAGAACCTGATACGGGTATGACTATCCATTCATACTGTGTACCACTAGTAGGTGTACTCATAGGAAATGAATTACCTTCACAAACTATAGTTGGCGTTGATGCAGTTAGTGTTGGCAATGCCCTTGGACTAAATGCTGAGATATAATTCTGATAATCTGTTCCACTCACATTTGGATCATAATTCCCAATAGCGGAAATACTTACAATTGCGGATGAAGAATTATTATTGTAACTAGAAGTACCGAAATTCAAATCCTCGACAAAAGTCATACCTGTTGGCAAAGTCCATGTACCACTGGCTTTTGTTAAAGTAATTTCAGAATTGGTACAACCCAAATGCAAGGAGGTTATTACCGGTACAGTTGGTATTGAAACAGAAGGACTGCTCGATACGCCATTAACACATAACTGAGCACTTATTCCTGCAGCTCCGGTTCCACCTTGTCCGCCGTTCCCACCTGCTCCGCCTGTTCCACCTGCACCTCCCTCTCCAATTTCAGCAGTACAAGTTGTATTTCTACCACCACCTGCTCCACCTGCTCCGCCTGTACCACCTGCTCCGCCAATTCCACCCGAACCGACAGCACCTATTACAATCGTATTTTGAATTATATCTGCACCAACAGTAGATGAGGTGGTATAAATACCAAATACACCCCCGCCGCCAAAGCCACCTGTGCCACCTATGGCGCCTTGGCCACCGCCACCGCCACCGCCGCCGCCATTTCCGGGACCAGCGTTTACAAATGTTCCATTTTGTCTTCCGCCACCGCCGCCGCCGGCACCTCCTTGTCCACCTGTTCCATCTGTTCCAGTTCCTGCTTGACTTCCAGGCACAAAATAGATTCCTGCATTAGAGCCTGCTGGCCCATTTGTTCCTGTATTCCCATTACTACCAACTGCTCCTGCTGCACCATTTGTTCCATCTCCTCCGGTAGTACCCTCTGCCCCAGAGTTACCTACACCATTATTAGTTCCCAGCGATGCTGAACCTCCTCCTGAAGACCCTGCCACTGCATTATTTCCACCAGAAAATCCACCACCTTTTCCTCCGGCGCCGCCGCCGCCGCCATTCCTTCCTGTACCCGATGAACCAGGATTATTATTAGTTGTACTGCTATTTGTTGCACCGGCTGCAGTCCCTACGGCACCTTGTCCTCCGCCGCCGCCATTTCCACCAGGTGCAGATTCAGAACCAAAACAACAGGTATAATTACCATCGCAGCTTCCTGAGCCACCTTGACTTCCATTGTTACCATTAGTGCCATTTGATCCTACGGTTCCATTTCCTCCTGCACTTGCATTACCCACAGTGATTTCACATCTGCTTATTGTATAATTTGTACAATTATTAACCCAAACCCCGTAATTAGATGAACCTCTATTTGAGGGATCTGTACCAGTAATGCTAGTTGTGATAATACTTAAGTCTTTTAATTGCCAACCAGATACACCATCTGCTTTGAACGCTATTCTATGTCTAACTCCTGAGGTTGTTTCAACACCGGAAAAAGTAATAGCTGTAATTTGAGCTGTTGATTTTGTCCAAATTGAACCTGCCACTGCAAAGCCACCTTCAACTGTAAGTCCATTTGTTACGTTAACAATTGAGGACTGGGTATAAGATCCTCCTGCCATCCATATGGTCGTTCGGCTGCCGCCTACCAAAGTAAGTGCTTGACTTAATGTAGCTACTGGCAGGGCAGCTGTTCCTGTGTTTGCATCATTTCCAATAGCTGCAGATACATAGACAATATCACAAATCTGTGCCATTGCTTCCTTAGGCAACATTACAGTCATTAGAATTAAACTTCTGTAAAAAATTGCAGACAAGCGTTTTTTAAGTTTCATAGCGTTGATTTTTCTCGATTTAGATTTTCTTTAGACACAAAAATAAAATTGTTCGCAACAAAAAGAAGCATATAATAACATTTTAACAATAATTGAAAATTGCACAGATAAATTGGGATTAGAAACCTTTATTAAAACTTAAGTTCAATCTCCGTCAAATGTATTTTGTGTAAAATGCGCTCCCTTTTGCAATGGACTATTAATTTGTGGCGCATTAGTTACAACCCTTCTGGTTGGATATGCGAATCCAATGTCATTATGCTGTTCAAAACATTCCAAAATTGCCTCCCAAATTTCTTCTTTTGCAACCCTTCTTCTGTTAGGCTTGCACAAATACCTCAAACTGAGGATAATGCCTTGCTCTTCAACATTGGTGTAAACTGTTGGCGTAAGTTTTGTATTTTGAATAAAAAATTCGCCGGATAATGATTTCATCTCTTCTTCTGCATGTTCATAAATTTGCGGGGCATGTTTCAACAAAATCTGCTGCAAAAGCTCCTTTGCTTTGCGCCAATTACTTTCGTAGGTAATATTAACTTCAGTTTCGTCCCATATATAATCGACCAAAGAATTATAATTGCCAATAACCGATGAAAAAACGCGCATATTCGGAATATGCAAAATCCTGCCTGTACTCTGATCTCCATTGACCCAATTCCCTATTTCTACCATTCTGAACTCATATAATGAGATATCTACCACATCTCCGATATGTTTATCAACCTCAACCCTATCGCCTACTTTGAATGGCTTTCGAAAGACAATATAATACCATCCGGCCATGTTTACAATCGGATCTCTAAAGGCAATTGCCAAACCCGCGGACAAAAGTCCCAAAAATGTTGCGAAAGACCCGAATTGATTAGACCACAAAAAGGCAATTCCTACAAAGGCAAGTGCATTGGTTGCATATGAAATAGATTTACGCCAGTTGTACCTTGCTGTTTGCGAACTTTGTATTTTATTGACCGACTGAAAGAGAATTCTTTTAATAATCCACTGCACAATAAGAATCAGCAGGGTAAGCATTACTTTTATCTGCACATCTGAAAGCCCCACATGCAACAGGTTTCTAAGCCATTCTATAAACTCATTCATAAAAGATGTATTTATTTGCCTGTAACTTTAAGCGTATTTAAATCAATAACATAGGCATCTTTCACCTTGTACTTCTCTTTGATGCTACTGCAATAACTTTCGGCTTCTTCTTTACTAAAAAAAGGTCCCATTATGATTTTGTAGGATGGTTTTCCATTCGTCTGATCTGCATAAACAAGTCCGCCTTTGAACCAATTATTTTGCAAAACCGACAATTGCTTAATTACTGCCTCATAATTACTGTAGGCAGCTACCTGTACTCCCCAGCCCTTTGGTTCAAGTTTCATTACCTGCATTTTGTACAGACCACCTTTTTCTATGTCGGCTGCCTCTTGGATGATATTGAGGCCGGATTCCTTTTTTACTGTATTTTTTGTAGTTTTTCTGGTTGTTTTTTCCGGACTCTTTTTAGCATCCAATGGTTCCACTTTTACCCTTGTTACTTCACTTATGCCTAAAACAGCCGCTGCACTTGAAGAGATGCCAATGATTTGTCCTTTAAGATAAGGGCCTCTGTCAACAATAGTTAGTTCTACCGATTTGTTGGTTGATAAAACTGTTACCCTAACTTTCGAGCCGCATGGAAGTGTCTTATGGGCTGCAACATTTTGAGATTTATCATACTCCACTTCACAGGCCAATATCTTTTTATGCATTGCATCATCAATGATAACTGCATCTCCAATTTCTGATGGTAAAAATATAGTGAATGATGAAAAAAGCAGGCAAATAAGAAATGCTGCTGGAAAAAACTTTATTGCTCGTGTCATTTTATCTTTTGTTTTATTAAATACATTTTTAAATACAATGGCAGGACCTTCCAAAATTAAGTTAAATTGTCAAAATCATCATAAATCAAGCCGGCTGATTTTTATTTTGCAAGATTCTTTTCTATTTTTTTAAGTTCAATGTATAATCGATGCGTCGGCAAACCCACAACATTGGAATAAGAACCATCAATCCTGGAAATCTTGTTTAATCCTATCCATTCCTGAATAGCGTATGCCCCTGCTTTATCATAGGGTTTGTACTGTTCGATATAAAAGCTCATTTCATCGAGCGATATCGGCATAAGGGTTACATAAGTTTTTTCAGTAAATTCAACTTTTACAGAAATTCCCCTAAGGGAAACTGCCGTCATTACGGTATGTGTTTTTCCGGAAAGTGCACTTAGAATTCTTAGGGCATCTTCCCGGTCAATAGGTTTTTCATAACTTTTCCCCTCACAAATGACTGTGGTATCGCAGGTCAATAAAATTTCATTATTTTCTTTTAGCATTCCGAATATCGAATCGGCTTTTAGTCTTGCAAGATATGGTGCGATCTCTTCGACATCCAAATCAGCTGGATAGCTTTCATCAGTATCCTGATGAATCAACGTATACTCAAAGCCCATATCTCGCAATAACTGCTGTCTTCTGGGCGATTTTGAACCAAGTAATATTTTTAATGTTTTCAAGTCAGTAACTTATTTATGAATTTACACCTTTAATTTCCGTGCAAATATGCAAATTATATTAAAAACCAAGGTCGAAAAGGATGTTAATACTGTTTTCGAAGCCTTCGACCTTGATTTATTCAAGAAACTGAAACCCCCGGGAATTGGTTTGAAGGTGTTGAGGTTTGATGGCTGTAAAAGTGGCGACATCGTTGAATTAGAGCTTAATTTCGGACTATTCAGACAAAGATGGAAAAGCAACATAACAGATTCAGGAACTAGCGAAGATGGTTTTTACTTTGTTGATGAATCTTATGGAAAAGATCTTCCTTTTTTCCTTTCGTCATGGAAACATACACACAAGATTTGTAAAGATGGCGAGGGATCTGTCATTAGCGATGAAATCAATTTCAAATCTCCTTTTGGATTACTTTTTTACCCTGCAGTGTGGTTGCAAATGTTCATGAGAAAGCCGGTTTACAGAAAAACCTTCAAAAAAGATCAGCCGGCAAGGGAATGACTTCAGCTTTCTTCTGTTTCAAGATCATATTTGACGCTAAGTTGTTTCGATGTTTTTGCACCAAGCGCTCTGAGTTTTGCCGTTTTTTGAATGAGATTGTCCTTTCCATTTACCAACCTTTGAAAAGAGGCATGGTAAACATTCTGAACATTTTGGATTTTATCGCCAAGATTTTCGAGTTCTTCTACAAAAGAAACGAGCTTGTCGTGCAGCAGTCCGCCCTGCCGGGCAATTTGTAATGCATTCTTATTTTGCTGTTCTTGTCTCCATAAATTCGAGATTGTTCTAAGCGTCGCAAGAAGAGTACCTGGGCCCAAAGGTATCACATTTCGCTGCATGGCATCGTACATGAAATCATTTTCGAACTGTAGAATGAGGTTAAAGGCAGGTTCTACCGGAACAAACATCAGTACATAATCGGGGGAATTGATACCATTCAGCTGCTGATAATTTTTTGCACTTAACTCATCTATATGCCGTTTTAATGAAAAAAGATGTTCTTTGAGATACTGATTTTTTAAGTGTTCTTCGTTTGAGCTACAATATTTTTCATATGCCTTGAGGCTAACTTTTGAGTCTATGATAATATGTCTCCCCATGGGAAGATGTATGAGCAAATCCGGCTGCATTCTCCTTCCCTCTTCGTTGACAAATGATTGTTGCACTTCGTATTCGCGCCCCTTGCTCAGGCCTGAAAATTCCAGAATACGTTCCAAAATCAGTTCCCCCCAATTTCCCTGTACCTTTGAGTCGCCTTTGAGTGCTTTTGTCAGATTTTTAGTTTCATCAGTAACCAAACGGTTGAGTTCTGTCAAATTTTTAATCTGCTCCATCATTGCAGCCCGCTGTCTGTTATCATCCACATAAAAATGCTCAATTTTCTTTTCAAATTCAAGCAGCTTCTCTTTCAGCGGGCCAAGTATGGTTCCAATCTGCTCCTGATTCTGTTTCATCAAGTTTGATCCTTTTTCCTCCAGTAGTCTGGAGGATAGCAGCTCGAAATCCAACTTAAGCTTTTCATGCATTTTGTTATTTTCATTAACCCGATCTGTATTTTGCTCCCTGAGCGTGTCAATAATTTGTTCCTGCGATGCAATTGCACGATTCAATTCGATTATTTCAGCATTTTTAGAATCAATCTTCAGCGCTGCATCTTTTAATCTGTTATTTACATCCATAAATACTGCAATACTGACATATTCCTTTTTTAGTGTGAGCGTGTCGGTCATTGTGCCGTATTTATTTTTTAAAAAAATATAGGCAATCAGAAAACCGAACAGCATAGCAAAAATTAAATATAAATATTCCATATCATTGATTATCAATCATAAAATACAATTCAAGCATTATTGACAACATAAATATATCATCAAATAAGATACAATGTCACCAAATATATTACACTTTGACCATGAATGCCCAATTAATTTTCAGTTTTCCAGATTTTTTTAAAAAATATTTGATTTTTTTTGGATTAAAATCGAAAAAATAAAAATTGTTCTTACCTTTGCACGCTCAATGAGATAACAAGTTAAAAATATAATAGTCATGAACGATTTATTAAAATACGTACAACAACAAACAGCACGCGATATCAGCAGCTTTGATTTTTTCAAACCTGGCGACAACCTATCTGTTACATACAAAATTATTGAGGGAGACAAAGAGCGTGAGCAGACTTTCCGCGGTACTGTTATCCAGATCAAAGGAACAGGTGTGACCAAAACCTTCACAGTGAGAAAAATGTCTCACGGAGTTGGCGTTGAGCGCGTTTTCCCTTTCAACCTGCCTACTTTAGTCAAAGTTGAGAATCTCCAGAAAGGCCGTGTTCGCCGTTCAAGATTGTTCTACCTTCGTGCTGCCATTGGTAAAGCTGCCCGTATTCGTGAGAAAAAGTTCATCAAAAAATTGGACAGTTCACTCAAAGGACTCAAGCGCAAAACAACTTGGTCTTGGGATAAAGAGAAAAAATTCGGTTAATCACAACCTTACCGGAATTAAAATAATAAAGGTCGCCTTCTTAATTGAAAGCGACCTTTTCCTTGTAAAACTTTGTTTGAAATTTCTAATTACCAATTTGAAAATGCCCTATTGAAAACATCCTCTATTATCTGATCGTAAATTTCTTTTACCAGTCTATTTTCCACTTCGCTCAAATCGGCATCAGCAGCAAAATCGGCAAAACGAGTAAAAGACGGAGACCAGCTTTTAATTTCCTGCTTCTCGCTTTTGCATTCTATATCCATTCTTAGCGTAAGGCGCTGCAATGCTACCGTCTGTCCGGGCTGAGGTGCTATTGGACTAATTTGATAGCTTGTTACAGCTCCCGAAAATTCAATATCGCCCTTAGAATCGCGATACTGCAATCGAGTATCATTCAAAATCCTTTGTTTTAGCTGTTCCGAAAATTGCTGGCCTATTGTTGGTGGAGCATTTCCGGCAGTAGTTTCGAACTGAGCGACAGAAAAAGTCTTAACCTCAGAACTGATGTCATAAGCATTGAATCGAAAAGTGCAGGAAAGTACCGACATTAACAAAAAAAAATAAATAATTGGCTTCGACATTTGAATATAGAATTTTATCAACTGCAAAATTAGCTAAAATTATCCTGCATTATCTTAATGTAATTTTAAATTAAAACAATCTAGTCACTTTTTACTTTAAAAGCTATTTAAATTTTAAAAAATCTAAACCCTAATACAATATGTGTGAATTTTTATATAATTTAGCATAAATTTTCGAAATGTAAAATATTATTATCATAAAAATGTTTTATATTTTATAATCAGCATAATAAATTAAAAATAAATTGAATTATGAAAACGATTACAATTGCAAAAGGTGATGGAATCGGGCCCGAAATAAGCGATGCGGTCTTGAAAATCATCAAAGCCTCTAGAGTGGATTTAAATTTCGAGGAGGTTAAAGTGGGAAAAGAGCTCTATGAAAGTGGTTATGAATCGGGTATAGAACCGGAAACCTGGAAAACACTAGAACGAAACAAAGTTTTCCTGAAAGGACCAATCACAACACCACAGGGAGGTGGTTATAAAAGTCTGAATGTTACGATGCGTAAGGCTTTGGGGCTATTTGCCAATGTACGTCCGGTTAAAGCTTATGCACCTTATGTACATAGTTTTTTTCCTAAAATGGACCTGGTAATCATACGAGAAAACGAAGAGGACCTTTATGCGGGAATTGAACATCAGCAGACATCAGAGGTGATTCAATGTCTGAAACTCATCTCAAAACAGGGTTCAGAAGCCATAATACGCTATGCATTCGAATATGCAAAAATGTATAATCGCAAAAAGGTAAGCTGTATGTCGAAAGACAATATTATGAAAATGACCGACGGTACCTTTCACAAAATTTTCAATGAAGTTGCCAAAGAATATCCCGAAATCAGCGTCGACCATTTCATTATTGACATCGGTTCAGCGCTTTTAGCAGATAAACCTGAAAGTTTTGATGTTATTGTAACCCTGAATCTGTACGGTGATATTATTTCCGATATTGCAGCACAGGTTGCAGGTTCGGTTGGACTTGGCGGCTCGGCCAATATTGGTGAAAATTTTGCCATGTTCGAAGCTATTCACGGTTCTGCTCCTGATATTGCGGGCAAAGGAATAGCAAATCCATCGGGAATGCTGAGCGCCGCTTGCATGATGCTTGTACACATTGGCGAAGGTGCAGCAGCCGAGAAAATCAAAAATGCACTTATCTGTACACTTGAAGATGGTATTCACACAGGTGATATCTACCGCGAAGGTGAAAGTGTAAAAAAAGTAGGCACTATGGAATTTGCTGATGCAGTTATTGAAAGACTCGGAAAATCTCCACAGAAACTGAAACCTGTGCATTATGGAGGGAATCTGCAGCCAATTAAAGTTGAAAGACCCAAAATAAAGCGCGCTTCAAAAGTACTCCAGGGTGTTGATATTTTTCTCGATTGGGTCGATAGCGACGGAACTTCGAGAAATCCGGAAGTATTGGGCAAAATAATTGACAACCTGCCGGTACAGAATCTTAAGTTGAAAATGATTAGTAACCGAGGCCAAAAGGTTTATCCGGATGGTAATCCTTCGACCTATTGTACGGATCACTGGCGCTGTCGCTACCTGAAAAAATCAGAAAATGCAGCTACCGAATATTCAGATGTTATAAAAGTTATGGAAGCAATCACCAATGCCGGACTGAATATCATAAAATCTGAAAATCTTTATGAAATCGATGGACAAAGAGCCTATTCTTTGGGTCAGGGTGAATAATAGTATAACTTAAAGCGCATAAAAAAATCTTCGGGAGCTTCCTGAAGGTTTTTTTTATTTTATGTTTTTAGAGCTAATTTTCTAATTTAATTTCTTGGTCAATTTGACCTTTTTATCTATTGGGAAACCCTAAAAAAATGTTTTGGAAGTAATTTGACAGGTAGAATAATACTATAATTATACAGTAATTTCATAATCACCATTCCCATATAATGTGTCTGTACATTCTATTTTTATGGTCTGATTAGGCTGGGCAATTTTTGAAATTATTGAACTAACCGTTAAATCTTCATTTTGAATCATCTCTATTAAAATTTCTAAACACTCATTTGAAATTTCAATAGCTTCAAGTTGGTTTTTCAATTGAACCAGGTTTTCTTCCATTTTTTCGTAGTCAAAAAAGTCGATTCCCTCGACAACTAAAGTCAGTTTATGTGTATCTGCAATTACTACTATGTTTTCATCTCCAAACACTGTAAATAAAGTTGGAGAATTTTGATAACTTTCATATATTCTATCAAAATCTTGAAGTACCTGCAAATAATTTTGAACCGGTTTAAATTCACTAGTTCTCATTTGATAAACACCACCCTCTTCTAAAGCGTTGTAAAGAATTTTATCCATTTTTTTGAGCATTCAATGATACTTAAATCTGATCAATAATTTAAAAATAAATAAGTAATTTTTAATTTAAATCCTTGGTCCATTTATCCCTTTCATCAGAAGAGAAAGCCCAGGCTGCTCCATTGTTTTCTACTGTATTAAACATTGCATTCCACGAATCGGGTGATACCGACTGTTCCAAAATCAGATTTCTGCGCATTTCGATAATAATGTCCAAAGGATTGATTAAGACTGGGCAGGCCTCCACACAGGCATTGCAGTTGGTACAGGCATGTAACTCTTCGTTCGAAATATAATCGAACAGCGATTTACCATCGTCATAGTTATCGGCTGTCAATTTGCTGACTTTATCCTTTTGATCGGCTTTGATAAATTCTGTTTTGTTGGCATCAATGTTTTTACCTATTTCATCTGCTCTGTCGCGTACATCCATCATGATTTTACGCGGAGAAAGTTTTTTACCGGTTAAATTTGCCGGACAGCTTGCTGTACAACGACCACATTCTGTGCAGGTATAGGCAGCTAAAAGTTGTGTTCTGCTTAAATCGAACACATCGCTGACACCAAATTTTGGAATTTCTGTAGTTACAGAAGTTTCAGGACTTGGATTGAACATTGAAGCCACTTCTTTTTGAATCGACTCCATATTGGCCATCTCCCCTTTTGGATTGATGCGCGCAAAATAGGTATTGGGAAATGCCAACATAATGTGCAAATGCTTTGAATAAGGCAGGTATGCCAAGAATGCAAATACCACCAGAATATGTCCCCACCAGCCAATGCGCTCAGCAACTTCAAGACTACCCTCAGAGGCTGAGCCCCAGATACCCGATAATAGGCCACTCACAGCAAAACCATATTCGTTTTTGTGCATTGCCATATCGGCAGAGTTCATTGTAAAAATGCAGGCGACCAAGACTATTTCAGCATAGAGAATGATGTTGGCGTCTAAAAAAGGCCAGCCATTGAGTTCAGATTTGCGAAAACGGGGAATCTTGAGCAAATTGCGTCTCGAAAGAAATGCAAAGGTCGCCACAAGTGCCAAAACTGAAAGAATTTCGATAAAACTGATGATAAAAGTGTAAAAACCAGCAAGTAATGTATTTTCTTTCCAAAGCCCCCAAAAGAATCGGTGCTGACCGCTTATTCCATCTATAACTATTTCTATCAGTTCTACCTGGGTTATCACAAATGCCACGTAAACAAAAAGATGTAGTATTGCAGCAAGTGGTCGCTTAAACATTTTAGACTGACCAAATGCAACGAGCATCATATTTTTTAAACGTTTGTTGCCGTCTCCAGATATTTGTTCGGCCTTACCTAAGCGGATATTTCTGACTAAGGCAGAATATTTTACGAAAGCAAGTGCTGAAATTGCTAAAAGTAGCACAGTAAATATTATTTGACCAACCATAATTCGATTTTTTTATGTAAATTTGACTCCTGTTGGATTAAAACCGATTGAGCAAGTGATTTGTTTAGATTTAATCTGTGCCAAAAATAAATCATTTTCAACAAAAACAAGCAGCTAAATCGGTATTTTTGGCACTGCTAAACTAAAATAACTTTCTAAAGTAGTATGAAATTTGTTTTTTTAATTTTCACTGTCCTAATGCCGCTGTTATCAATTGCTCAACGGAGCAATTCCCGTATCAGTATTGATCTTTACAGACTGCTGGAAAAGGGAAACAATAACCAAGCGACTGTAGATTTATTGATTAAAGGAGACATTAATCTTATTAAAAACCTTACAAATTCTGCTAAAGGAAGGTATAAATATTCTGTTTCAGATATCGCATCTGTAAATTTGCCATTGAATTCAATTGGTACTTTTTTAGAATACCCTGAAATAAAAAGACTCGAATACCGCTACACAAAAACAGCCGAACTTTTTTACGAGGATTCAACAGCTGAACTAAATAACAATTTGCGCCCGGTTCACAATGGAGATGGCATTTTACCCTATGGTTTCAGAGGAGAATCCGTGGTTTTGGGAATTATCGACGATGGCTTCGAATGGAGACATCAGGATCTGGTAAATAATGACAGCAGTACCAGAATTCGTTTTCTATGGGATCAGGCACATGTAAATCCAAATTTTTTCGAAGATTTTTATGCTTATGGCTCGTCATGGAACGCTTCGGAAATCGATTCCGGGCTGATTACACATAATCCAAAAACACATGGTTCACACGTTTTAGGAACAGCTGCCGGAAATGCCCGTGCAGCAAATAAATTTATTGGGATTGCACCTGAATCGGAAATTGTAGCTGTTGCTATTGATGAAGGCGGAGGAAATTTTCTTGGCGCCTTTGTGGATGGCGCACACTATATTTTTTCAAAAGCTGACGAGCTGAATATGCCATGTGCAATTAATTCCAGTGTCGGAACCTACTATGGTTCACATGACGGAAGAGATCTTTACAGTGCACTGCTCGACTCTATGTTGACTGAAAAATCTGGCCGAACCCTTGTGCAGGCAGCAGGAAATGCCCGTCAGTTCAAAATTCACTGGCAGGCTACTAATACAAATCAGGGCGACACATCAAGAGTGTGGTTCCAACCGGTACCAAGCATCTCTAAAACCTTAAGTTACCTTTATGCCGATACTGCCGATTTTAACAACATGAATTTTTCCTTTGAATGGATTGACCGCAATACGAATGCAGAAAAAGGCAGAACTGCTACATTTAATATCACAAGAGATTTTAATCTCAACAGTGGGCAGCCAGCAATGATTCGAGATACCTTATTTTACATCAATGGCCAAATGGTACTGCTCACCATGTACGCAGAACAATGGGCAGGGGTTTATGAATTGTATTTCGAAATTTCAAACAGTCAAAACACGAGTGATTACTGGCAACTTACACTCAGTGGCGAAGGAAAGGCAGATGTCTGGAGTAATCAGCAGTTGATGGGCTTATCAACATTGGTCATGAATGGCAATACAAATTATTACAAAAACCCCGACAGTATTCAAACCATAGTCGGATACTGGACCTGTTCAGAAAATGTTATCACGGTAGCCTCTTACCAGAATATGGCTTGGATGAAAAATTATCAGGGTGACACTGTTGCCCTTTTCACGCAGGGGGCCTTGCCGCCTTGTATTTCTCACTTTTCGAGCCTGGGGCCTACCAGAGATAACAGACAAAAACCTGATCTCACTGCTCCTGGTGGCCAGGTAATGTCGGCAGCAACACTTATAGCCCTCAGCAATTACAGAAACAGCGGATTTCCAAATATAGACAAAGATGGATGGCATATAGCAGCCAGAGGCACATCAATGGCCGCACCTATGGTTGCAGGAGCTGCCGCTTTATATTTTCAATGCAGACCTAATGCCAGTTCCATCGATGTTAAAAATGCACTGATGAATTCGACAAGAATTGATAGCTGTGTTTTTTTACAGAGTCAGCAGTTACCAAATATTCATTGGGGCAAAGGAAAACTTGATGTGTATAATCTCATTAGCGGATGTATGATATATGGATGCACAGACTCGAATGCTGTGAACTTCAATCCTTCTGCCCATATAGATGATGGGTCATGTTTAATTATTTCGAATACACATGAAGAAGTCTTTTCCGATTGGAGGGTTTTCCCAAATCCATTTAGTGAAAAACTCAATATTACATTGCCCGCTGAAGCATTGCAGCATATCGTAATTTATAATTTAAACGGTCAAAAGCTATTTGAGAAATCTGCCCCTGGGGTTAAAAATCTGGAGATTTCATTTGAATTAGCTGCAGGCACTTATCTGATACAATTTCAGACCCAAAGCCTTATCCAATCAAAATTATTGATAAAAATATAGGCGTTGGTTCTAAAAAAGAAGGAAAAAGCGAAAATTCCACTTCTTCCTTCTAGATTCATCTCATCTAACAGAGGATACTATTTTCTACATTAAAAAGGGCCAGCTATGATTTCTTTAGTCTAAAGGCTAGATTTCGAACATCTAACTTCTCACTTCTGATTTCATACTTTCTACTTCCTAATATTCTCCGTAAATCTCTTTTACATAAATACCTTCCATAAAGGCAAAAGGATCGAGTTGTGACTGAAATACAGGACCACTGTAACCGCCTTCGAGCAGCATCCGGGCGCATTCGCACATAGGCGCAGCAGTTGTTGTCTGAATTGCTCTGAGTGTTTGATTCCCGACTTCCTGATTTCCGATAAAATATGTTTTCTCGATAGCACGCAGCGTACCTCTACTGTCTTTTCCGATAACATTTACATGAATGACTACCAGATCATCTTCTAAATGTGGAATATTATCCATCATTTCTTTTTGAAGTGCGTCGATTTGTGCATCGGAATTTTTATCAGCATTTTTTGCTAAAATACCTTTTACCCAATCGTAATGGCCCGGATAACGGATGGTTTTGTAATCCATATTACGAGCGATCCCAGCAAAAGCATCGGGCAAATCGGCTGCACCGCCAGAGGTAAGGTCTACTTCAAAAGTATCGCCATCGATGATAATAAGCTCCTGAGCAGATAGCGCCGGAACATTTGTTTTTTTATAATCTCTGATAGCAATGGCATCTTTCACGTATTCAGTTGCAACGCCAATCGGGCTCCAAGTAAAACCATAGAAATGTGGGGCAGAAGCATTTTGCGTAAGCGCACCCACTTTCATGCCGATATATTCAACCTTTTCAACTTCGAAGGTCTCGGAGAATTCCATGTAAAGCGCATTGGCAACAATGTTTACAAAACCTGGCGCAAGACCAGTTTGCAAGACAAAACCTGTTGAGGCATCTTTAGCAATTTCGATAACCTGATTGGTCTCATTTACGTATTCAGTTAAATTGGCATAGTGCATACCAAATTCCTTTGCAAATGCAGCCATTCGTGGTGCCTGAGAACCAGGCAGACAATCGAGCAGAATCTCACAATCATCGAAAACACTGCGCATTTCATCATTTATACCTTCCTTAGCCATTGTAAAAGCGTGGATAGCACAGGGTTTTGTAACACCGTCCAATGCCCACTCGGCAGCATCTTCGGCAGTATCTGTGTAAATGTCCCCCAAATATATATCGGGTGCAACTTCGCTCAATTCAGCTAGAATCAAAGCAACGGCACGACCGATTCCCCCGGCGCCTGCTATGGCAATTTTGTGATGTTTCTTCATAATTAAATAATTGTCAATATTAAAGACATTAGTATGAAAACAGACCTGGCAATTAATTACAAAGCTGTTTTCAAAAATCACTGCAAAGTAAATAAATGCTACTGATAAACTTTCGATTTACATCATTATTTTACTTACACTTGAATTTACAGTTTCTTAAAAAATTATTTTTTTAAAAATCAAATCTTGGTTAATTATTAAAATTTAGCAACTGTTTATTTCAACCCAAATTGCTTCAATTTCAAAAATCAAACGAGACATATTTATGCTCGAGCACAATTAATTTCAAAATCATTTTTTGTACGAAAGAAAATTCCATATTATTTGAAATAATGAATCAATAATTATATATTTGCACCCGCTTCACAATGAAGTTATTATTTTTATTTAATTCATTAACCAATTTTTATCATTTCGTAATGAAACAATACGAGTGTACTTTCATCATCGAACCCGTTCTGTCAGGTGATGAAATCAAACAGACAGCCGCTATGTATACAGATCACCTGAAAAATAATCAGTGTGAGATTGTACATATCGAAGATTGGGGAATCCGCCAGTTGGCCTACCCAATAAACAACCGCACTTCAGGTGCCTATTTCACTGTTGAGTTTAAAACCGAAAACGGTGGTCTTATTTCTGAATTGGAACTTGCTTTCCGTCGCGACGAGCGCGTGCTCCGCTACCTGACAATTTCACTCGACAAACATGGTGTGAAATACAATCAGGACAAGCGTGCTGGTCTTATCGGCAGAAAAAGAGACAAATCAAAACAGAATGAAGAAGCTCCTGCAGGAGAATAAATTCTAAATTTATCTAATTTTATTCACTAAAAAAATTAAACTTGTCATGGCAAGTAGAGAAGATATAAAATTCCTCAGCAATCCGAAAATTGGCCAAAAACGCAAAAAATATTGCCGTTTCCGCCGCTTCGGCATCAAATTCATCGACTACAAAGACGTTGACTTTTTGATGAACTTCATCAACGAACAGGGTAAACTCCTCCCTCGTCGTATTACCGGCAATTCATTGAAATATCAGCGCAAAGTGTCTCAAGCTGTAAAACGTGCCCGTTTTATCGGTTTGTTGCCTTACGTAGCCGACCTTATGAAATAATCCTTTTTCTAAAGACTTTCAAAAAATTTATATATGGAAATCATATTAATGAAAGACGTAGAAAATCTCGGCTATGCAAATACCCTTGTTAAGGTAAAGCCGGGCTACGCACGCAACTTCCTGATACCTCAGGGAATGGCTCTTGTTGCCAACAAAAAGAACAAAGATGCTTTGATGGTTCAAATCAAAGCTCAGGAAGAACGCATTCGTCAAATGATGGCTGAAACTGCTGCCCTAACAGAAAAACTCGAAGGCACAGTTATCAAACTTGCAACAAAAGCGGGAACCAGTGGCAAAATCTTTGGTTCAGTTTCTTATGTTCACATTGCTAATGCCCTCAAAGAACAATTCGGCCTTGATCTCGATAAGAAAAGAATCAGAATGCCTGAAGAAATCAAAATGTTGGGTAAATATACCTGCGAGGTTGTACTGATGAAAGAAGTACGTCCTGCAAAAGTAACATTCGATGTTTATAATGACGACACGCACAATGCTGCCGGAGAGGAATTGAATCCTTCTGAAGGATAACAATCGGATAAATCTACTATTATAAAGCCTGCCTCTAGCAGGCTTTATTTATTAGAGGCATAGGATAACAAATCTCTGTAAAATTCAGTCCAACCCAGCCACTGCTTTTGTTCACAAAGCGAATTGTTATGCCAAATTATGTTGAGTTCCCCTCCCACCCTTCTGCAGCTGTCAATTATTCTTTTTGAAATTTCGAAAGCCTCTGCAGTATTTTTCTTTAAATAAATATTCAAAGTAACGTCCATTATCATGAATGGATGTATCCTTAGTTCAGTTTCTTGTTCGGTTGCCAAATTGTACCAAAAGAAAGATTTCGAAACAGATGCCCTGAAACCAGGGACTTCGGCATAACCCAGACTATATTCATCAGTAATCCCAATCTCGAGCAGTTTTAAGTATGTGTCGGGAAATTTTAGTTTTAAAAAATGCTGGCGACTCTTCGTAATATCCTGTACACTAATTGACTCCAGTCGTTTCTTTTCCTTAACAAAACCGTTTTCCTTTTCA
>JBIPOO010000263.1:0-5534 GCA_044379045.1 Saprospira sp. | reverse complement strand
TGTAATTACCGAATTTCTCACTCCCGAGAAAATGCAGGAAATTTTTTCACAGAAATATGATTATCTGGTCGATGCCATCGATAGTGTAACACCTAAGCTGATGGCGATTTCGAACTGCTATTTTAGTGGGCAACCCTTCGTAAGTAGTATGGGTGCTGGTGGTAAGATGGACCCTACACAGCTGCGCGTAGCGGATATTTCAAAGACATACAACTGTCCCTTTGCGCATATGATCCGAAAAAGACTGAAGAAATTTGGCATCAGAAAGGGGTTCAAAACAGTTTACTCTGCCGAATTGCCTCAAAGACATTCGCTGATGTTAACAGATGGCAGCCGTTTCAAAAAATCGGCCTATGGGACCATGTCCTATGTGCCTGCAGCCTTTGGCTGTGCTATTGCATCTGTAGCGATCAGGGATTTGATTGACATGAATGATAGGGATTGAAATTTGTTTCGTCCCTACGGGACGCTTTAAGTTTGGGAGAATGTTTTTATACCAATGTTTAATCCCTAAAGGGATTGCAAGTAAGAAGGCTGCTGTATATTTAGTCCCTACAGGACGTTTTAAAGCTGGGAGAATGTTTTTATACCGATGTTTCATTCCTAAATAATTTAAAATACGAAAATAGTGTCGGAGTGTGTGAATAAATAAAATAAGAAAATTATAACTGGGTTTTTTTTGTGCCGTTAGGTAGAAAATACTGGTAAACCAACTAAGTAACAAAGTAAAGCCCGCACCTATAGGTTCGGTGAGTGTAAATAAAATAAGAAATCAATAAGTGGTATGTATTGTGCCATTAGGTACAAAATACTGGTAAACTAACTAAGTAACAAAGTAAAACCCGCACCTTTAGGTTCGGTGAGTGTAAATAAATAAAATAAGAAATTAATAAGTGGTATGTATTGTGCCGTTAGGTACAAAATACTGGTAAACTAACTAAGTAATAAAGTGAAACCCGCCCCTTTTGGGTCGGAACATAAAGCAGCTAAAATATATGGCAAATACTTACACCCAGATCCATATCCAAGCAGTTTTTGCAGTGCAAAATCGAGCCTGCATTATCAGAAAATCATGGAAAGATGATTTGTATAAATACATAACTGGAATTATACAAAATCATGGCCATAAAGTATTGGCTATTAATGGTATGCCGGATCATGTACATGTTTTCTTTGGAATGAGGCCAACCCAATCTTTATCGGAACTGATGCAGGACATTAAAGGCGACTCTTCGAGATGGATAAAACAAAATGGCTATGTAAAAAGTAAGTTTAGTTGGCAAGAAGGTTATGGAGCTTTCTCGTACAGTAAGTCACACGTTAATAGGGTTATAAAGTATATACAAAACCAAGAAAAGCACCATTCAAAAAAGACTTTTGCAGAGGAATATAATGAATTTTTGGATAAGTTTGAAGTTGATTATGATGATCGCTATGTTTTTAAGCCGGTTGAATATGATCCTTCAGATTGTGTATAGAAAAATGTTGTTAATATTTTATCCTGATTGGGATTGGTACAAAAATCATCAATTTAAAAATGTCCAAAATGTTTCGTCCATACAGGACGTCGTTGAATAAAGATTAAGTTTTTTACACCGATATTTTATCCCGCTGGGATGAAGAAACCACATATTTTTTTTAGTTGTAATGGGTTTAATTCGCTTACTTATCTTAAGATAATATTCAATCCAAATGAAAAAAATTAGTACATTATTTAAAAAAGACCCAAACAATTTGGGCAGAGTTATCAATGAAATAAATGTCGAAAACCAATGGGTATTTGATGGCGAAGCTATTGCAACACGGAAATTTGATGGAACTGCAATTGCAATCATCAATGGTGAACTTTACAAGCGATACGATGTGAAGAAAGGTAAGCAGGCTCCAGTCGATGCGATACCTTGTCAAGAAGCAGACCCAATTAGCGGGCATCATCCACATTGGCTAAAATGCGATAGAAACAAAGCAGAGGACAAATATTTTTTTGAAGGATTTGATGCTTTAGAAAATATAGAAGATGGTACTTATGAATTGTGCGGCGAAAAAGTGCAAAGTAATCCCGAAAAAATAAATGGGCATAAACTTATAAAACACGGATCTGAACTGCTACAATTGCCATCTTTGGATTTTGAAGATCTGAAACTGTATTTGTCTGATCCTTCTAATAATATTGAAGGGATTGTTTTTCATCACAAGTCGGATGAACGCATGTGTAAATTACGTAAATCTGATTTCGGAATACGTAGGTACTGACTTATTGATAAAAATCAAGTATAATAGAAACTGAGAAACCCAGCCTTTTAGCTATTAAAAATTAAATGAAAATATACCGAAACCTGGCCGAAGCCATTATAAAAGCCCTTCAACAGATTTTTCTGCAGAACATCAAGACAGACAGACTGATTGATCAGCTTTTTCTGGCGAACAAACAGTGGGGCAGCCGCGACAGACGATTTTTGGCAAAATACATTTATGAGAGTGTGCGCTGGTACAGATTGTATTACGAAGTGGGCATCGGGCATGAACCGAAAAATGAGGCAGAATGGTGGATACTTTTTGCAACCGCATTGATTTTAGATGGCATAGATTTGCCCGACTGGCCAGAATTCAAAGACATTGACAAAACAGAAATTTTAAGGCGCAATACCGAATTGCATACCAAAAGGGTCGTGTATTGTTCTATTCCCGACTGGCTCGATGAATTGGGATTAAAAGAATTTGGAGAAAAAGTATGGACAGAGACCATTCAATCGCTCAATAAGCCTTCAAAGACAGTGCTTCGGGTCAATACGCTGAAAACGACAAGAGCAAAACTTTTAGATCAGCTCAAGCGTTTGGGTATTGAAGCAAAATCAATAGGAGCGGGCGATGCCATCAAATTGGAGGAGCAAAAGAATATTACACAGCTGCAAATTTATAAGGACGGACTTTTCGAAATACAGGACTACTCCTCACAGCAGGTACTGCCTTTTATGAATCCGGAAACGGGCTCAGTAATTGTGGATGCCTGTGCTGGAGCCGGCGGAAAAAGTCTGCATTCGGCGGCATGGATGCAAAATCGCGGATTTATTAAGGCGATGGATATTGAGGGATTCAAATTGAAGGAACTGGAAAAAAGAGCCAAAAGAGCTGGCGCACAAATTATTACAACACAGAAATTGGAACAAAATGGTCAATTGCCAAAATCCAGATTAAATGTTGCCGATTACCTGCTGCTCGATGTGCCCTGCAGCGGAACCGGAGTTATACGCCGAAACCCCGATGCCAAGTGGAAGCTCAGCCCAAAATTTATCAGTGAAATCATACAGGTTCAAAGACAGATTTTAACGGAATACTGCAAAATGCTCAAATCAAGCGGAAAGCTATTATATGCTACCTGTAGTATACTTCCCGATGAGAACGAAAGACAAATCAAATGGTTTTTGGAAGAATCTGATGCTGGTGCAGATTTTACACTGATCAAGTCGAAGCGCATCATGCCGCAGGATGAAGGTTTTGATGGTTTTTATATGGCACTTTTACAAAAAAAATTATGACAATTTTTCTGCCAAAAGAAAGGGCTTTTCGATTTTTAACCAGGCTTTGGTCCTTGGTTATTTTGCTTACCATAGTCTTTCTGGTACTTAACCCACGATTCTTATCACCTGAATATTTAAAATCATTGCTTTCGGACTATGAAAATTTTCTATGGCCGATTTACATTTTTATATTAATTGCGAGGGTGCCATTGGTTTTTCCGCCTACCCCGGTGCTGTTTTTGGGTATCCTGCTTTTTCCTGCATTTAAAATACTGGTAGTTTTTCTGGTGCTTTTTTCTACACTTTTATCCGCTGCTTTTTTTTATTTTTTTGCCGGACACAGCGACCTGAGTGAATATTTTCACAGAAAGTATCCGAAACAAACCGCAAAAATTGAAAATACGCTCAGTAAGCCCCGGGCTGTTTGGTTTGTGATATTATGGTCGACAATACCCATAGCTCCTGGAGATTTATTGTGCTACATCGCCGGCGTTGTCAGAATTCCTTTCAGATACCTCATTATTGGGATGATTGTAGGCCAGTTGCCGCTTTTGCTTGCTTATGCCTATTTAGGTCATTTGTTTTTTTAGCATAGAATATAAATTGGCTGTTAATATTATTTTAATGACTTTAATAAATTCATTTTGTTAATGTATATTTGTGCGCTCAAGGCATTTATGTACAAAAAATTAAAGTTTTGGACTCCGATAATTTAGTAATAATTCCCACTTACAACGAAATCGAAAACATCGAAAAAATCATTCGTACTGTTTTTGGATTGGAAATGCCTTTTCATATTCTGATTGTCGATGACGGGTCGCCCGACGGTACAGCCGATGCGGTTAAAAATTTACAACAGGAATACAGTGAAAATCTGCATTTGTTGCAACGCAGTGGCAAACAAGGCTTGGGGACAGCCTACATAGCAGGTTTCAAATGGGCCCTAGAACGCCATTATCAGTATATTTTTGAAATGGATGCCGATTTTTCACACAACCCCACCGACTTATCGAGGTTGCGTATTGCCTGCGAGAGTGAAGGCGTTGGCGTAAGCATCGGCTCGCGTTATGTGCGTGGAGGCAAACTGGTCGATTGGCCAATGAACCGCATCCTAATGTCGCGCGGAGCTTCCTTTTATGTCAGATTAATCACCTGGATGCCCGTATCCGATTCTACAGCAGGTTTTGTATGTTACAGCCGTAAATTTCTGGAAAGTCTCGATTTTAATAAAATCAAATTTGTAGGGTATGCTTTCCAGATTGAAATGAAATTTGCCGCATGGCAACTTGGTTTCAAATTGAGAGAAATTCCTATCACCTTTATCGACCGCAAAGAAGGCGCCTCTAAAATGAGTACTGCAATTTTTAGCGAGGCTTTTTGGGGCGTGTTGAAAATGCGCTGGAATGCCTTTTTTAAGTCGTACCGAAAAAAGTAATTAGCCAATCAAAACAAAAAAGTCTTAGCCATATGGATATTTTATATTATGTCGTTGTTTTTATTTTGTCATACCTGCTGCCATTTGCCGGTATTTCAAAATTATTCGAATTGAGGGAAGAGGCTGGCTGGAAAGCCTATGTTCCAGTACTTAATTTCATGGTTTGGAACAAAATCATCGGGAAGGCGAACTGGCAGATTGTCCTGCTTTTTATCCCTTTGGTAAATGTATTTGTAATTGCCTCCATGGCATCCGATTTGAATAAATCTTTTGGCCGTTTTTCATTTTTAGACAGTGTTTTGGCCATTGCAGTACCCTTCGTTTGGTTTCCTTATATGGGTTTCAGCCTGGCGAAGAAGCTAAAATATATAGGACCTGCAACCAAACTACGCGAAGATTTTAAGAAAAATGTCAAAGCTGCCATCAAAGCGAAAAACGAATCAGAAGTACGCAGGTTGGAGAAAGAGCATCCCATTCCCAAAAAGACAATGATTAGAGAGTGGGCAGATTCGATACTTTTTGCAGTTTTTGCGGCACATTTTATCCGTCTTTTTCTAATCGAGGCATATACCATCCCTACA
>JBIPOO010000262.1:0-5551 GCA_044379045.1 Saprospira sp. | reverse complement strand
CTAACATCTGACAATCAGATTTCTAATTTCAGATTTCTTCTCGTCCGACAGACGAGACTAATTTCAGATTTCTGATTTCTAAACAAAATTCCTATGCCAACTCTCACCCAGCGCTATTTGCCATTTTTCCTCAAATTCGGTTTTTGAATTGACCAAATTATTAAAAACAATCGTTTCATCGGTTAATTCACCATTTTTAAAGAGACGTTCAAATTCAGTGCGGTCAGCCGATTCAATCTTATCTCCTACTCTGTATGCAAAGTTAAAACGGTCGAAAAAGTTAACAGCTGCCTTTTCTTCGCAGTATTTTACAAAGGCAACAGATTTATCTATTGAACAGCCGCTGGCACCAGCCTGCGATTCATCGACCATCAGTACAATAAAGCGATTTTCAATAAGATCGCCCCAGGCTTTAAGCACCTTGTTATGCGCAGTCCATTGAGTTACAAAATTTAAAATTTCAGACTTTAAAAGTTCGGCAGTTTCATCCGAAATTTCACGGTCGCTCTGATAAACCCAAACTCTGGAAGCCGGATCAAGTAATTTGTAATCTGTCATAATAATTAACCTTTTATTTCTTTCTCAGGTTTGGGAACATTTCTTTGTAAAAGAGCTGTTTTAGCCTGTTCATAATCTGAAATTTTCTGCGGCAGTTGAAGATTTATTTTGTCAATACAATTGTTGTAGGTATTGAGAGAAGACTGAATAATTTCGCCTTTCTTATCGAAGGCCGATAGCATTTGAGGAAAAATCTCGTCCGCCATTTTCTGATAAAATCCAAGTAAAATTTCTACTTTTTTTAGACAAATAGCATCTTCCCTAATTGGACCGATGCTCTTATGCCTTTTTTGAGCCTCTTTCAGTTCTTTTTTAAAAAACTTAAGCGCATTTTCAGCTTCTTTAATCTTCTTTTCGTTCAACAGTTTTACCACATTATCACTTGAATATTGTGGCTGTGCTGCACACAAATTAAGCAGCTGAAGATAATCATTAATTCGATTTACTTTTGAAATGATAAGATCGAATTCATCTTTATTGTCAACTAGTTTTATGTTATTGGAACCAGCAAATTCCTCAATACGTTTTTTCAGGAGACTAAAGGTTTTGCTGACCTCATCGGAAGCTGCTTTCATTTCTTTATACTCAAGTTCATCCAGTTCGAAACAATCACTGCATCCTGCTCTTTTTAAAATTTGATCTTTATTATTATTTTCTGTCATCCTGCCCATTCCCTTAAAGGTTTCAAGAGCCGTTTTTTGAAGCCCGTTATCATTGGGTGGTGCTGGCATTGCAGCTATTTTTTCGATTGCGGCAGATGCAGCAGTCTTTAATTCCAAGCTTTTTGACGCTAAGTCATCTCCATTTCTATGAACCATATTAGATAAATAGTCAATCTGCAAATGTTGCAAGACGCTAAATTCATTGTTCAGCGTTTCCAAAAATTCTAAAGCAGTTTGTGCTTTTAACAAAAATGGAAAGCAAAAAAAGATGCTGAGAAAATAAAATTTTACCATAGATTTTTCTTTATTTTAGTTTATCATTAATTTTTATCTCCTTCAAGTATATAAGCCACCAGCTTTTCAACTGCTGCCTCAGGATTTCTCCACCAATGTAGCGACCAAACAGGATAAATATCAAAACCTGCATTTTTCATGGTTTCTGATTTGTGAATCGCAGCATCCACATCGTATTTACTTACTTGTTTGAGCCAACCGTCGAGTATGAGGGCAATTTTTTTGGCCCCTTTTATGGGATTTATGACAATGTCAGCTTCAATTTCATCATTCACCTTTACAGCTTTTTGTATGCGTTCGGAACTAATATAATCGCTCAGATAAGCACAAAGTTCATCTCTGAATTCCTTTTTCAGGGTCGATTTATTTAATTGTCTGTTGTCCTCTAATATTTTTGAATCTTTCGAATAGCTCACATCGAGTCGATACATTTTTGCAAAACCACTTTCGAGCATCGATAAAAGATAATTATCTCCAAAATCTTTCCTGCCTAAAACCAAACGCTGTGCACCTAATTTCGATAATTTTCTGCCCAGTTTGGTATCAATCATATGCGCATCATCCATGATGACCGTATCGAACAATGCGAGCTTGTGATCAAAAATCTTATCGGCAAGCGCAGGCCTAATGACAATAAGTGGAAAAAGCTCACTAATGAGGCCTATCCCCAGCTGCTCAACCAGCGATTTTAGTTTAACTTCCTGAAATTTTGAACTGATTTTGGCAGGATTGAAATTTTGATCCTTCTTTAATTCAGCCAATCTTTCTGACTGATGTTCCCGCACATTAATAAGGGCATTAACGCTAACCAGCGCACGCAATTGTGCCTGTAATTGCATGTAGGTCTGCAATGGAAAATCCGTCTCGGGCAAATGCAAGCTATAATTTTTATCGAGATAATGGTACAGGTACCAACTGTCGTATGCCGTTTCCCAGCTCTGCGGTCTTACCGAAACAAGCGCCTCTATGAGTTTTCTGCAATTTTCACCCAAAGAGCGCCAATGCGTACGCCAGCGATAAAATTCTTTAAAAATCTTCAACTGGCTTTCCACTGAAGTAAACTGCTCCAGCAATTTTCTAAGTTGAGCTTCTCGGTCGATAGCTTTTTGTGATTTTGGCTTTTCGACAGGTTTAAAAATTTCTTTTTGATGTAATTGTTGAAAAAAGTCTTCGAGCTGTGATTCCAATTGTTCAAACCTTTGTTTTAAATCCGGTCTGAGTGGCATTTTCAAGGTAAGATCCTTAATTTTCTGTTTTACAATTTTGGGGATACGAATAAACCAGGCATCGGCTGCTGCCTCAAATGCTTCGAGATCTTTGCCGATATCGGTCAGATTTAAATATTTACTAAAAGGAGCAAGATTGTATTCAAAATATTTTTTCTCTGAGTACATGGTTTTAAGGGCCTCATAAGAATTAAAAATTTCTTCTTTGGCGCCCAGAATCTGTCCCGATTGTTTTGAAAATACGCTTAGGATACGCAGTCTTGTTTTGGTAAAACCATCTGAAAAATCGAAGGAATTGCCATAAACACTTTGGTAAACTCTTATATCACGGCGAATGTTCTCAATCCTGTTTTTGAGCTCTTTTACATGTCCCTCATAATGAAAACGCAAATCATCGGAATAGGCATCGATAAAACCTGTATACTTTTTATATAAGTCGCGTAGCAATTTAGTGTAAGTAAGCACATTTTCCTTTACCCAATCGCAGGCAGCATCTTCTTCCATTTTTTCAAAAATGTAATCCTGAAGCATACCGAGCGGATGCTGCAGACTCTGAACTGCTGCAAATCTTATTTTATTCTCCTGAATTTGGCTGCGTAATTGACGGTACTCTTCCAAAGACCATTTGTAATCGCCTGTATCGAGTATTCTCGACAAATACTGTTTACCGTCCTTGCGGTGATTTTTCAAAAAACGGCCCACCATATTGGTCCAGTCGGTCCCATCGAGCATGGGCTTCTGTATGGCATCATGCCTGGCCGATAGCTTCTCGCGCAAGGTCAGAAACTGCTGCAATTGTAAATTGTAAGACTTTTCCTCGAACTTTGGTAGTTTTTTGCTCCTTTCGGATAATTTTGAAATTTGATATAAAAGCGTCTCAACAGCCGAACTTTCCTGATCTACAAACCAAACCCCCGATTCCTTAAGCCCTAATTCATCCAGCATATTGCTGATAGTCTGTTGGGTAGTTGAATCAGAACACAAATAAAGACAACTGCCACCATCCGACATAAGGGCAGGCAAAAATGAAGCTGCAGTTCTGGTTTTACCACTGTTTGCAGGGCCGTAAAGCAAGGCATCATTTCCATCGAACAAATCGTTAATGGCCGATTCCTGTGTTGAATTTAAGGAAAGTGCACCTACCCCGGTAAACCAGCTACGTCGGTTTTTCGGATGAAGGTTTTGTGGCAGCGATATATCTTCATCGTATTTTCCCAAAACAGCCGACCATAAGATGGAGTTTCTAGCTGCATTGAGGCCCTCGGGTGAAGGTACAGGCAGTAATTTTTGTGATTCGGGTTTTCTGATATTAATAGCTGCAGCAAGTTTTAATAGTGCTTTGTGCAAATTTTCACCCTTTAAGCCCCCAGAAGAATCAAAAATATCGTCCCAATCTAATGCATAGCGTGTGATGAGATAATTTTTCAGCGCTTCGTTGAAAACAAATTTTTTGGAATTGTATGCAAGGTTCCAATGTTGTTGATTATCATCATCTGAATTCCTTAAATCGAGTTCCCAGTAAAACACAGGGGCAGAAATATCTTTACCCAAAGCGCTATCATCTATCACGAGGATTGGATAACCCAACATAAGTCTGGAATCTGAAATACTGAAATCGACCAATGCTGTTTGAATAGATTCGTATTGCTGTTTTTTATCAACAGTTACAATTTTATTGGTACTAACATTAAAACACAGCTCAAATGTTTCCTCTTTCAATATCGATTCCAATAGTTGTGCAGCAATTTCGCTACCCAACCCATTCAGGCTGTAAAAATCGAGCCTTTGCTCGCTCAGTGGAAATACAATGAGCTGCCCCCCCTTACTGTTAAATGAATTAATATTATTCTCTTTTCCCATCATTTACTTTGTCATTTTTGCAAATATAATGAGCTTTTGCCTATTTAAAGATAAAGGCAACCAATAATAATTCAAATATTATTCATAGAAATTTTAATATAATCATCATTTTGATGACAATAATGGGCCCAAAATGTTAAAAACATCAAATTAAATACATTTATATTCATTTTTTGATTAAATAATTTGGAAAATAACTTTTAAGCATATATTTTTGTAATACAATTGATGACAGAATAGACCAATTTAACTTCGACTGAAATTTTTTTGTATGAAAAAACAATCCGTCAGCAGAGAATATAATTTTTCCGATGCAGAATTGTACACTGAATGCAGTGAACGTATTCAATACCTGCACAGAGATGCCTCAGAATTTAATACCTACGGTTTCGATGAGGAAAGCCGCTCAGCTTTCGAGAAAATTGTACATAGTTTTGGCAATCTTCCCGATGACAATGAGCTTGTAGGCGACCAAATGCAAGCCACACAGAAAAAAAATGATGCTGCAGAATCGCTTAAAACTGCTATCCGAACTGTTATGACACGCGTTGCCGTTAAAATCGATGTCAAATCGGGTAAATACAGAAAATTTGGAACTCAAAAAATGAATGACATGAGCGATGCAAATCTTCTGCTCTGCGGATTGAGGGTTGCAAGGGTTGCGGAACAACTCCTACCCTTTCTTGATGGCAGCGGATTAAAAATGGAGCTCATCGACAGAGTAAGGCTCTGCGCAAAGGCTTTCGAAACATCGCTCCATATACAATACGACAAAATTGCCGAGCGCGATATCGCAGTAGAAAAAAGAATAGAATTGGGTAATGCCGTTTATCGACAACTAGTCCTTGTCTGTAATATCGGTAAAGATATTTGGGCTGAACATAACAAAGCCAAATATGAAAATTACACTATCTATGAAAGCAATAACGAACAAAAGAAAAACAGAAAAAA
>JBIPOO010000059.1:0-18558 GCA_044379045.1 Saprospira sp. | reverse complement strand
TTTATCTAATTCCAAACTTCTGTCTTTAGCTACTTGAAATGGAGATCTCAATTTGGATAACGCATCAATAGTAGCTTTGATGACATTGTGAGGATTTGAAGAGCCATTTGATTTAGCTAAAACGTTATGTACACCAGCAAGTTCTAAAACTGCTCTCATAGCACCTCCTGCAATTACTCCAGTACCATCTGTAGCAGGTAAAATCAAAACTCTACCAGCACCATATTTTCCGTTTTGTTCATGAGGTATAGTGCCTTTAAAGACTGGAACTTTTACAAGATTCTTTTTAGCATCATCTACTGCTTTTTGTATAGCAGCAGAAACTTCACGAGCTTTACCAAGTCCATGACCAACGGTTCCATTACCATCACCCACTACAACAATTGCAGCAAAACTAAAAGTTCTACCACCCTTGGTAACCTTTGCAACACGGTTAATTGCAACCATTTTTTCTTTGAGTTCAGACTCAGCAGGTTTAACTCTATTTGTATTTTTTGACATTTTGAATTTCTTTAGAATTGAAGTAACTGATTTGTTCCATCTTCAAGTTTTTCTCCTCTAGCACCATCAGCTAAAGCCTTTATCCTTCCATGATACAGATAACCTGATCTATCAAATGATACTGAGCTGATGCCAGCTTCAATAGCTTTTTTGGCTATTAACTGACCAACTAAAGAAGCTTTTTCTGATTTAGTTAAAACTTTATCAGATATTCCATCTTCTCTAGAAGAAGCTGATAAAATAGTTTTTCTAGAAACATCATCTATAAGCTGAACATAAATTTGAGCATTACTTCTGAAAACAGACATACGAGGTCTAGCAGAAGTGCCGGTTATTCTTTTTCTAATGCGACGTTGTATTTTTTGACGGCGCGTCATTTTTTTAGAAGCCATATTTAAATTGAATACTAAGTAGATTCACTAATTATTTTTTACTATTTAGAAGAAGTTTTTCCTGCTTTTCTTCTAATTGCCTCACCTTTAAATCTCACACCTTTTCCTTTGTAAGGCTCAGGTTTACGGAAAGATCTAATTTTAGCAGCAACCTGACCTAATAGTTGTTTATCATGTGACTCTAAAACTATTAATGGAGCCTCACCTTTTTTAGTTTCAGTTGTTAAAGTAACATCATCAGGTAAATAGAACATTACTGGGTGAGAATAACCAAGAGATAATTGTAATAATTGACCTCTATTTTCTGCTTTATAACCAACACCATAAAGTTCCATTTGCAATTTAAAACCTTCTGAAACACCTTTTACCATGTTAAATATCAATTGACGATAAAGACCATGTAAAGATTTATGTCTTTTTTGTTCAGATAAACGTGAAACGTTTGCTGTATTTCCATTGACATCAACTTTTATTGCAGATGATTCTATTTGTTGAGTTAAGATACCTTTAGGGCCTTTAACAGTAACAAGATTTTTGTCAGAAACTTTTAAATCTACACCTGAAGGTATGTTGATTGGTAGTTTTCCTATACGTGACATTTTTAATGAAATTTTTGCTATTAAGAAAAAAGGTATTAATAAATATAAAATAATACCTCACCACCTACTTTCTCCTTTCTTGCATCTTTGTCTGTTAAGACACCTTTAGAAGTTGAAATTACAGCAGTACCCAATCCATTAATAACTCGTGGGATTTCAGTTGATTTTACATATTTACGCAAACCAGGTCTACTAACTCTTGTCATTTTTCTTATGACTGGTAGCCTAGAATCATTGATATATTTTATAGCTATTTTAATGGAACCTTGTTTGTTCTCAGTCTCATCAAATTTATACTTTAAAATATAACCTTGAGCGTATAGGATTTCAGTAATCCGTTTTTTTAAATTTGAGGCGGGAATATCAACAATATGATGTCCGGCCATTTGAGCATTGCGTAATCTAGTAAGATAATCTGCAATAGGATCTGTTACTGCCATTATAAGGAAGTTTATCGTTAAAATTATCCAAAAAGGAATTTTAACTGATTAAAAAAAATATTTACCAACTTGCTTTGGTTACACCAGGTATTTTTCCAGATAGAGCTAAATCACGGAACTGATTTCTACAAATACCAAACTGACGCATATAACCTTTAGGTCTACCAGTCAATTTACATCTATTGTGTAACCTTGTTTTTGCGGAATTTTTTGGAAGTTTATCCAACTCATCCCAATTACCTTCAGCTTTGAGTTGAGCACGAAGTTTAGCATATTTTTCAACTAAACGCTCTCTTTTATGTTCTCTTGCTATGACTGATTTGCGTGCCATTTTTAATCTTGTTTAAAAGGTAAACCCAATAAAGTAAGTAATTCAAGTGCTTCGGCATCTGTTTTTGCTGAAGTAACAAAAGTTATATCCATACCGGTAATACGAGGTATTTTGTCCAAATCAATTTCAGGAAAAATAATTTGTTCTGTAACACCCATAGTGTAATTACCTCTTCCGTCAAAACTTTTTGGATTTATACCTCTAAAATCACGTACACGAGGTAAAGCAACATTTATAAGCCTATCTAAAAATTCAAACATACGTTCATTTCTGAGCGTTACTCTGGCGCCAATAGGCATACCTTCTCTAAGTTTAAAATTAGCAATAGATTTTTTTGCTTTTGTTTTAACGGCTCTCTGCCCAGTAATTATTGATAATTCCTCAACAGCTGTGTCAGTTAGTTTTTTGTCAGAAGATGCCTGACCTATACCTTGACTTACACTTATTTTCTGAAGTTTAGGAACTTGCATAATGGAAGCATATTGGAATTTTTCCATTAACTTAGAAATTACCTCATCTTGGTATTTTTTCTTTAATCTAGGTTGGTAGCTCATTATTTAATTATCTCTTTAGTTTTCTTAGATACTCTAACTTTCTTACCATCAATTACTTGACGACTTATTCTTGAGGCTTCATTGTTAGCGTCTAATAACATTAAATTAGAAATGTTTATTGGCGCTTCTTTCTCAACGATTCCTCCTGGTACTTGTGCACTTGGTTTAACATGGCGTTTGACCTTATTAAATCCTTCCACAATTGCTTTGTTTTCTGATGGAAAAACTTTAACAACATTGCCCTTCTCACCTTTGTGATCTCCTGCAATAATCAAAACATTATCACCTGTTTTGATATTTAATTTTGAATTATTTTTTTTAGATTTGTTTGCCATAATTATAGTACTTCAGGTGCAAGTGAAACAATTCTCATGAAGTTACGTTCACGTAACTCACGGGCTACAGGACCAAAAATACGAGTACCTCTTGGTTCCTCTGCAGCATTTAACAAAACCACAGCATTATCATCAAATCTGATATAAGATCCATCAGGACGACGTATTTCTTTTCTAGTTCTAACGATAACAGCTTTAGAAACCATACCTTTTTTGGCATTTCCTCCAGGACTGGAATCTTTAACAGTTACAACAATTATATCTCCAACCGAAGCATAACGTTTTCTTGTACCACCTAATACTTTTATACAAAGTACTTCTTTGGCACCAGTGTTATCAGCAACGTTTAATCTACTTTCTGCTTGTATCATAATCTGTTAATTGTTATTTCGCACGTTCAATAATCTCGACTAATCTCCAACGCTTTGTTTTGCTTAATGGTCGAGTTTCCATTATTTTAACAGTATCACCAGTTTTGCACTCATTATTTTCATCATGAGCTTTAAATTTTTTTGTAGATTTAACGAACTTACCATAAATAGGATGTTTAACTCTACGCTCAACTGAGATGGTTATTGTTTTATCCATCTTGTCGCTGGTTACGATACCTGTACGTTGTTTACGTAATTTACGTTTTAATTCAGTTGCCATATGGAACTATTTAAATATTTTCTTTTACTGATTATTTTCTTTCCTTTTTCCTTCTAGCAATGATCTTATCACGAAACATATCAACTGAAGAAGCAATTTCTCTAGAACGAAGTTCAGTTTTGATCCTAGCTATAGTTTTTCTTGCTAACTTAAGTTCTTGTGTATTTTGAAGTGCAGCAATGCTATGATTGTAATGTAAATCCTGAGAAAGCAATTCTGCATTATTTAATTCGGCAGAAAGTTCTTCTAAAGACAATTTTTTAAGATCTAAATTATTCATTTTTGTACTTATTATTATAGTTCCACGTAATCATTACGAACAATAAATTTAGTTTGTACGGGTAACTTTTGAGCAGCTAATCGTAGAGCTTCATCTGCTACGATACGTTTAACACCATCGATTTCAAAAAGAATACGACCAGGATGTATAACAGCAACATAATGAGAAAGTCCCCCTTTACCTTTACCCATACGAACCTCTTGAGGTTTCTTAGTAACAGGTTTATCAGGAAAAATTCTTATCCAAACCTTACCTTCACGTTTCATATATCTAGTCATTGCAATACGGGCAGATTCAATCTGGCGATTAGTAATCATACCTTCATCCAGTGATTTAAGACCATAAGTACCATGAGATATTGTAGCACCGCGCTGAGCAACTCCTTTGATTCTTCCCTTTTGTTGCTTGCGGTATTTGGTTCTTTTAGGTTGTAACATTATTTATATATTAACAATATTCAATTAATAATAAACTCCAATTAGTTTTATTTTAAAGCGGATGCAAAGATAGAAAAATAAAACTAAAGTCTTAATAATTTATTAAGTTTTTTTTAAGACTTTTTCTTTCTTTTTTCTCTGCGGTTATCTTTACCACCAGAGTTACGTTTGTTATCTCTATTTTGACCACCAGGACCGGAAGTAGATGATGCCATTGATGAGGCATTTGTTCCTTGTTGTGTAGGAAATAGATCAACTTTTTCATACACTTCACCTCTGCAAATCCAAATCTTGAGACCAATTTTACCATATACTGTTTGAGCTTCAACAACTGCATAATCAATGTCTGCTCTAAAAGTATGCAAAGGACTACGACCTTCTTTGTATTCTTCAGATCTAGACATATCAGAACCATTCAAGCGGCCAGAAATACGTACTTTTATACCTTCACCACTAGCTCTCATTGTTGATTGAATAGCCATTTTGATAGCTTTTCTGTAATTGATACGAGCTTCAATTTGTTTTGCTATAGTTTCGCCTACAATTTGAGCACTTAATTCAGGTTTACGGATTTCAACGATATTAATTTGAACTTCCTTATTCGTCAATTTTTTCAACTCTTCACGAATACTGTCAACCTCGGTACCACCTTTTCCTATTATAATACCTGGTCTTGAAGTATGAATAGTTATAGTTACACGTTTAGAAGAACGTTCTATAACAACACGAGAAACACCGCCTTTTTCAATACGAACAAGTAAATAGCGACGAATTTTTTCATCTTCAACAACTTTTTCGGCATAATCTTTACCGCCAAACCAGTTTGAATCCCAACCGCGAATTATTCCTAAGCGATTCCCTATTGGATTAGTTTTTTGTCCCATAGTTTTATTTAAGTTGATAGGCTTTAATCGTTTGAACTTAATACTTCTGCTTCAATTATGTCACTTGATGACTTGAGCGGCATACGATTCTCAACTACCAAAGTAACATGGCAGGAGTGTTTGCGAATTCTATGAGCTCTACCGTGAGGTGCAGGTTGAAAACGTTTTAATTGTGTTCCCTGATCAACCCAAATAGCTTTAACAAATAAATCATATTCATCAGCATCTTCCTGGGTTTTAACGTTCCAGTTTGCAACTGCTGATAATAAGATTTTGTAAAGAAATCGAGCACCTTCTTTACGGGTGAATTTCATAATTCCTAGGGCTTTAGTTATTGGTAATCCTCTAACTAAATCTGCTGACAAGCGCATCTTGCGTGATGACATATGACAATTTTTCAATTTGGCAATGGCTTGTACTTTTTCATTAGTATTTTGCATACTTCTAAGCTGCTTAAATTATTGTAAAAAGGCTTATTTCTTTTTATTACCGGCATGGCCTCTAAAGGTACGAGTAGGTGCAAATTCACCTAATTTATGACCTACCATGTTTTCAGTTACATAAACCGGAACAAATGTTTTACCGTTATGAACGGCAATTGTTTCACCAACCATGTCCGGAATTATCATTGAAGCGCGTGACCAGGTTTTGATAACGGCTTTTTTACGAGAGTCTTTTGCTTTCTCCACTTTCTTTAAAAGTTTGTGGTGAACGTAAGGACCTTTTTTAAGTGAACGTGCCATATCTATTTAGAGTTTTTGCCTGTTTTTCTGCGCGAGATAATAAAATTATTTGAATATTGTTTTGATTTACGTGTTTTTTGTCCTTTGGCTTTAAGACCATTACGCGATCGTGGATGACCACCTGAAGAACGACCTTCACCACCACCCATGGGGTGATCTACAGGATTCATAGCAACACCTCTCACTCTTGGACGACGACCCAACCAACGTTTACGACCTGCTTTACCCAAAACTTGTAGACCATGGTCAGGATTAGAAACAGAACCAACAGTTGCTCTACATAATGCAAGAATCATACGTGTCTCACCAGATGGCATTTTTAGTATTACATACTTTCCATCCTTACCCAACAGTTGAGCAGATGAACCAGCACTTCTAACTAAAACAGCACCTTGGCCAGGTTTTGTCTCAATAGCATGAATTGTAGTTCCTAATGGCATCTCTCCTATCGGCATACAATTTCCTTTGTCAGGAGCTACAGAAGAACCAGAAAGTACAATATCACCTACTTTAAGACCATGTGGAGCTAAAATGTATCTTTTTTCTCCGTCTACATAAGCTAACAAAGCAATAAAAGCTGTACGATTTGGATCATACTCAATACTTTTTACAGTGGCTGGTATTTGATCCTTATCCCTTTTAAAGTCAATAATACGGTATCTTTTTTTATGGCCACCACCAATTTGACGCATAGTTCTACGTCCTTGGTTATTTCTACCACCAGACTTTTCTGTTTTTGCTAATAGACTTTTTTCAGGGCTATCAGTGGTAACTTCCGTGTAGGCATTTCCAATACGGAATCTTGTTCCAGGAGTTATTGGATTAAACTTTTTTACTGGCATAATTTTTACGAATTTATCAGTTTCGCGACTATAGTTTATAAATGATTAAGCATTGATTTCTTCAACCTCGGCAGTTTCGCCGTAGAATCCTTCAATGAACTGTCCTTCGGCAATTGTTACGTATGCCTTTTTGAATGAAGCAGTTTTTCCGTGGACGTAACGACCTTTAACAACACGGGATTTTTTCTTGCCCGGACGTACAGAGGTATTAACAGCAACTACGGTTACTCCAAACTTTTTTTCAACTGCTTTTCTAATCTCTATTTTGTTTGATGTTTTATCAACAACAAATGTATATTGATTAAGTACTGTATTTTCGGCCATTTTAGTTGATTTCTCGGAAATCAAAGGCTTTATTATGATAACTTTATTTGCCATGATAGCTGATTTTATTAAATCAAAGATTATTTGTTTAGAACTTCAGTGATTTTAGAAATTGAACTTTCGGAAAGAACAATATAGTCAGCATTTAAAACCTGGTACACATTAAAATTTGCTGCGTTAATAACATCCGCATTAGGAATGTTACGGCAAGATAATGCAATATTGGTGTAAATATCTTTTAATTTATTCTCATGTTCAGATAAAGCATTTTCATAAGAGGTGAATGCTTTTTCATATTCGGAAAGTTCAACTTCAAACTTTTTAAGTAGATCATGTTTAAGATGCTCTTTTCTACCTCTAGTACCCTGTGGTTTTTTAGGAGCTTCGGGGGCTAAAGGAGTAGAGGGAACATTCAACAATAATATACTTTTGTTTTCAGCAAGAGATCCTTTAGAGGTACTAAGACTACTTAGAAAAGCTAGGTATTTTTTAGTTTTGGGAGCTTCAAATTTGAAGTCTTCAACAACGAAAATACGGTTTTCAACAGCCATATTAGTAAGGGCAGCTTTACGAGCTAATCTTGTAACTTTCTTGTTCAACTTTAGCTCATAATTACGTGGTCTAGGACCAAAAATTCTTCCCCCACCTCTGTACAAAGGATTTTTTATACTACCTTTTCTAGAACCACCGGTTCCTTTCTGGCGATGAAGTTTTCTGGTTGATCCAGCTACTTCATTTCTTTCTTTAGATTTGTGAGTTCCCTGGCGTTGGTTAGCCAAGTACTGTTTAACAGCCAGGTAAACTACGTGCTCAACGTTTTTGTTAAGTTCGATACCAAAAACATCAGAAGGCAATTCAACTTGTCTTCCCAGAGCTTTTCCATTTATATCAAATACTTCAAGTTTCATAACTTATTTCTTAACAATTACGATAGAGCCTTTAAATCCGGGAACAGCTCCTTTGATTAACAATATATTTTTCTCGGCAAATATCTTCATTACCTTAAGTTTTTTCACAGTAACTCGATCACCTCCCATGCGACCGCCCATGCGAATGCCTTTGAATACTTTTGCAGGGAAAGAACATGCACCAATTGAACCCGGAGCACGATGACGATTATGTTGACCGTGCGTACGCATACCTACACCGGAAAATCCGTGTCTTTTAACAACACCCTGAAATCCCTTGCCTTTTGATATGCCAACAACAGAAACAATATCACCTTCGTTGAAAACATCAGTTACAGCGATCCATTCACCTATACCTTTAGAAAGATAAAAGTTACGGAATTCTACAAGCTTACGAGGGTAAGCATTAATAATTTTTCCTCTTTTGTTTTCCTTTGTAATGACAGCTGCGTTTGCAGTGCCGTCTTTGTGAGATTTTTGAGCAGTAAAATGACCTTTAGAAGCTTTGCTCACAGAAACTTCTCTTCTTTCACCAAAACCCAGCTGTAATGCGTCATAACCATCTGTTTCCTGAGTTTTAACCTGTGTTATAACACAAGGACCCATTTCAACAACAGTACAAGCTACATTGGCGCCTTTCTCGGTATAAATACTGGTCATCCCGATTTTTTTTCCAATTAACCCTTCCACTTTAATAATTTTGTAGGAATTAAAAAATAAATATTCTTACATTAATTTTACTTGAATATCAACCCCTGAAGGCAGTTCAAGTTTTTCTAACGCGCTTACTGTTTTTGCAGTTGAACTGTAAATTTCAATAAGACGTTTGTGGGTACGCAATTGGAATTGCTCACGCGATTTTTTATTCACGTGCGGTGAACGCAAGACTGTGAATATTTTTTTATCGGTGGGCAGCGGAATCGGTCCGGTTACGACAGCACCGGTATTACGTACCGTTTTTACGATTTTTGATGTTGATTTATCAACAAGGTTATGATCGTAAGAGCGTAGTTTAATTCTAATTTTCTGATTCATGCCTCTTCAATTGATATTAGCTGATAAATATTAAAATGATTTATAACAAATTACTTTGATGTAACTCCGTTAGCCTTTTCGATTACTGACTTAGCAATTCCGTCGGGTGCTGGTGCAAAATGTGAGAACTCCATTGTAGATGATGCACGACCAGAAGTTAGTGTACGTAGTTCTGTGATGTACCCAAACATTTCAGAAAGCGGAACTTCAGCTTTAACAATGATTGCAGATCCTCTAGATTCTTGTCCCTTAAGAAGACCGCGACGACGATTAAGGTCACCAATAACAGAACCAGTATATTCATCAGGAGTGATTACTTCCAACTTCATGATTGGTTCTAAAATAACTGGTTTACATTTTCTTGCGGCTTCTTTGAAACCTTCTTTTGCACAAAGTTCAAAAGCGAGTGGTTTAGAGTCAACAGAGTGCATAGAACCGTCATAAACTCGTACTTTCATACTGTCAATATTATAACCGGCCAATACTCCATTATCCATCATTGATTCGAAGCCTTTTTTAACTGGGTTAATATATGCTTTATCAATTGAACCACCAACGATATCCCATTTGAATTGCATCTTATCTTTTCCTGATTTGAACTCTTCACTATTTAGGAAGTCTTCATCTGCAGGACCAAGTTCAAATTCCATATCAGCAAATAAACCTGAACCACCTGACTGTTTTTTCAAACGTTCACGATGTGTTACTGACATTGTAAGTGCTTCTTTGTAGTTAACTTGAGGTGCACCTTGATTAACTTCAACTTTGAATTCGCGTCTGAGACGGTCTACAATAATTTCAAGGTGAAGCTCACCCATACCACTAATGACCGTTTGAGCTGTATCTTCGTTGTAAGTAGCACGGAAAGTTGGATCTTCCTCCATTAACTTTGCTAAGGCCATACCCAATCTCTCGAGATCTTTTTGTGTCTTAGGTTCAATAGCAAGTCCTATTACCGGCTCAGGGAAAACCATTGATTCAAGAACGATTGGTTTGTCTTCAGAACAAAGTGTATCACCTGTTTTAATATCTTTAAAACCAACTGCAGCAGCAATGTCACCTGCTTCAACGTATTCAATAGGATTTTGCTTGTTGGCATGCATTTGATAAAGACGCGAGATGCGCTCTTTTTTGCCTGAACGAGTATTCAAAACATATGAACCCGCGTCGAGTCTTCCTGAATAGGCACGGAAGAATGCTAAACGACCAACATATGGGTCAGTAGCAATTTTGAAGGCAAGTGCTGCAAAAGGCTCCTTGACATCAGGTTTACGTAATTCCTCTTCTTCAGTGTCGGGGTTTGTGCCTTTGATAGCGTCTACATCAATGGGAGACGGCAAGAAAGCACATACTGCATCAAGAACTGCTTGTACACCCTTATTTTTGAATGACGAACCACACATTACAGGGATGATACTCATATCGCAAACAGCAGCGCGAATGGCAGCACGAATTTCATCATGTGAAATCGAATCTGCATCTTCGAAAAACTTCTCCATTAAAGTAACATCGTATTCAGCTACAGCTTCCAATAGTTTTTCACGACATTCAGCAACTACGTCAACCAAATCAGCAGGGATATCGATAACTTTATAAGTCATTCCTTGGTCATGTTCATTCCAAATAATAGCTTGATTTGTAATTAAATCAACTACCCCTTTGAAATCATCTTCCGATCCGATTGGAACTTGCAAAGGAATTGCATTAGCTCCAAGCATTTCGCGCATTTGAGAAACTACATTGAAGAAATCAGCTCCCTGTCTGTCCATTTTGTTAACGAATGCAATACGTGGAACTTTGTAGTTGTCGGCAAGTCTCCAATTCGTTTCAGATTGTGGCTGAACACCACTTGACGCGCAGAAAAGAAATACAAGACCATCCAAAACACGCAAAGAACGATTTACCTCAACAGTAAAATCAACGTGGCCAGGAGTGTCAATTACGTTTACATGATAAGGCTGATCTTTCCACTTCCAAGAAGTTGTAATAGCAGCAGAAGTAATTGTGATACCACGCTCCTGCTCCTGTTCCATCCAGTCAGTTGTTGCTGCACCTTCGTGAACCTCACCTATTTTGTGTGTTAAACCTGTGTAGTAAAGTACACGTTCTGTTGTAGTGGTTTTACCAGCATCAATGTGAGCTGCAATACCAATGTTTCTTGTAAATACTAGGTCTCTTGCCATGACGTTTTTCGTCTTTAAAGACTTGATTATAGATGAATAATTTATTTAAAGTGGATTAACGATTGCCGAAATGTGCAAAAGCTCTGTTAGATTCAGCCATGCGGTGAGTATCCTCACGTTTTTTCACGGCGGCGCCTTCACCTTTGGCGGCAGCAGTAATTTCAGCAAATAACTTATTTGCAAAACCTTTACCGCTTCGTGCACGAGCATATTTAATCAACCATTTCATAGCGATTGACATACGTCGGTCAGGTCTAATTTCTGTTGGAATTTGGAAGGTCGCACCTCCAATACGGCGAGAACGCACTTCAACTGCTGGCATTACATTGCGTAAGGCCTTTTGGAACACTTCAATTGCTGGTTCGTCCGATTTTTCTTCAACAATGTCCATGGCATCATAAAATACACCGAAAGCAGTGCTTTTTTTGCCATCGTACATCATCATGTTAACAAATCGTGTAACGACTTGATCATTATAACGCGGGTCGGGTTCAATTGCCCGCGGTTTCGGTTTGTGCTTTCTCATTTTTTCAGCGATTTAATTAAGTTGTGTGAGCAGCATAAAAATTATTACTGATTCACGCTTCAATTCCGTCTTTTACGGAATTTACTTCAACGGATTTAAAAGTTTGTTATTTCTTTTTTGCTCCACCTTTTCCAGCTGGTGCTGCTGCACCACCTTTTCCGGCTTTCGGACGCTTACTACCATATTTCGAACGTGACTTCTTACGGTCGTTTACACCTGCGGTATCCAATGCTCCGCGTACAATAGTGTAACGAACACCAGGAAGGTCTTTAACACGACCACCACGTACCAATACGATAGAGTGTTCTTGTAAGTTGTGTCCTTCTCCAGGAATATAAGCAATCACCTCGATACCGTTAGTTAAACGCACTTTAGCTACTTTACGGAGCGCAGAGTTTGGTTTTTTGGGTGTCGTTGTATACACACGTGTGCACACACCGCGTTTCTGCGGGCAGGCATCCAAAGCCCTTGCTTTGCTTTTGGTAGTGATAAGCGTTCTACCGTTACGTACTAATTGGTTAATCGTTGGCATTACTAAATTATTTATTTTTCTGTAATCTTAAAGTCAATTTTCGGGGTGATTACCCAAAGGGGTTCTCAAAAGCGAATGCAAAGATACAACTATTATTAACTAAAAGAAGAACTTCTTATTTTTTTTCCTATTTTTTTGTTATTTTTTTTGTCTTTGTGGATTTTTAGAAACCTAAAATTCCGGATTTAACGACCTTTTTCATTCTGTGATTCCGATTTTAAGGGCTTTTCTGTGTTATTTTTTTTATAAGGGCAGTGTCTGCAACCACAATCACAACAGTAACCTCTTTTGCTTAAATATTCAGATGTAAAAACATATTTTCCTTTTTCTATGTAATAATCTTTTCCTTGGACTAGTGACATAAGTTTATAAATTGCAGGAAAATTAACAAAACAAGTCGTTTAAAATCAGTAATGGATTTTATTAAGCTTCGTTTTCAAGTATTGAATCCAGTTTTTCAGCTTCTGCTTCCTCTTTCTCTTGTTTTTTTACAAAGTAGCTATCATAAATTGATTTAAATTCATCTATGGTAACAATTTTGCTATCTTTTGAAAATTGATCCTCAAGCGCGGCAAAAAGTTTCGATTCCTGAACGTCTTCGTAGTATTTTCTATAAGTTTCCTTATCTTCCTTCATTTTCTTCACCTGATCATCGAATAAGTTGTGGAAGGGAGAAATTTGAATGCCATAGTAATTTACAATAGCCATTCTCATTTCGTACTCCACGTCTTCTGGGCTTACGTTGACATTATTGATACTACAGAGTTCATTTGTCAAGGTTCCCCAAGATAGTTGTTTCAACAGTTCACTGAATTGCGCATTTTCAATTGTTTTTCCATTCATTTGCGTTTCCTGAACAAATCGTTTCAGAAAATCCGTGGGCAATCTTAAATCATCGTTATGTTTCATCAGATGTTCAAAGATAGACCTATTGTAAACATTGTAAATAGCAGAGCTGAAGCTGTCTGATATGGCTGACCGGAGTCTTTCTCTAAATACATTGTAGTCTTCTACCGTTTCATCCTGGAGTAATTCTTTAAAAAAATCGGCATTCAGATCTCTTTTTTTAATACGCTTGATTTCAGTTATCTCTGCTTCCGCTTCATTGCTATAATTATTTACTCCTGAACCATAATAATTTAATTTGCTGACATCTGTTTTGATATCCAAATCAGCCAAATTTACTGTAAGCTTCTCTCCTATCATTGCCTTCAGCAAACGATCTTTGAGTGCCTCTGAACAGTTATCAAGATTTATATTGACTGCTTCAGCACTTAAAGCCTCAGGTTTAACATTTCCATTTTCAGATTCTCTCAATGAAACACTCACTGTGTCTCCCTCTTGAATATCATTCACTTCAGATTCGAATTCTGACGAACGTTTTTTACGCTGTGAATCTATTTCTTTATCTAGGGTTTGGTCATCTATGCTTACTGTATAAAAAGGTAGCGCATATTCTTTTGAAATGCCTTTAACTTCAAATTGAGGGATAAAACCTATTTCGATATCTAATTTTACATCTTGAGGTTTTTGAATTGAGGCGTCATATTTATTGAGTGGCATTGGACTACCAACTACGTTAAGTTTGGATTGATCGAGAAATGCGCTCAATTCATCATTAACGATACCCTGGATTTCTTCTGATAAAATTGAATTACCGAATTTTGCTTTGAGAAAACTCATGGGAACTTCACCAGTTCTGAAGCCTTTGAGTTGAACTTTGTTTTTATATTCCTTCAGCTTTTTTTCTACTTTGGGCAGATATTCTGCAGCTTTGAGCTCTATACTTAATACCGCAGTGTTGGTATCGTCGTTAATAACGTGATTTAATGTAGGCATTTTGCATAATTTTAATTGCTAAAATAAAAAAGTGCAAGTCAGAAACATTTGCAGTGCATTTGAATCTAACTTGCACAATTCAAGGTGCGAGTGGAGGGACTCGAACCCGCACACCTTACGGCACCAGATCCTAAGTCTGGCGTGTCTACCAATTTCACCACACTCGCTATGGCACCGCAAAGATAAAATGCTTTTCTCTAAATTTCAATTCAATTCTTACTTTTTTATTAGTTTTTTTAAAAAAAATCAATTTTACCTACTTTAGCCATCTCGAATTTTGTTTTTGCCATCAAAAGATTTTGTAAATCGGGGCTTTTTTGCTAATTTTATATCAGTTAAGGATCTTTTTGATAAAAGGTGTCCTTTTTACACAAAATACAAACTACACAATGTCTTTTAAACAGCCAAACAGTATATTGAAGCATCCAATTGATCTTCCTGATGGATTATCGGAAGTGACTGAAGATGAATATAATCATATTAAAACTGTATTTGAGGACATACTACCTCAAATAAAAGTTCCCTATGAAGCGGCCGATGAACATGAAATGCGAAGGGCTTTTGAATTGGCTTTTAGGGCACATTGCAAGCAGCGCCGAAAATCGGGCGAACCTTATATTTTACATCCGATTGAAGTTGCAAGAATCTGTGCTGTAGAGTTGGGTTTAGGGCATACCTCTGTAAGTGCTGCGTTATTACATGATGTTGTAGAAGATACACCTGTTAGCCTTGAAATGTTGGAGAAGGAATTTGGGAACCGCATAGCAATGATTGTTGACGGGCTAACAAAATTTTCAGATTTTGCAAGCGTCAGAGATAAGGTAATAGCCAGCCCCCAGGCAGAAAATTTCAAAAAAATTCTCCTCACGATTGCCAAAGATGTTAGGGTTGTACTTATAAAAATGGCCGATCGTTTGCACAATATGCGTACCTTAGGTTCAATGCCGCATCACAAACAATTGAAGATTGCATCTGAAACCTCCTATATTTATGCCCCACTTGCCCACCGACTTGGATTTTACAGCATAAAAACTGAGCTAGAGGACCTTGTGATGAAAATTATTGAACCCGAGCAATACAGTTATGTAGTCCAAAAATTAAAAGAAACCCAATCTGAGCGGGAGGCATACATAAATGCCTTTATAGCTCCAATAAAGGAATCGCTCAAAAAAGAAAATTTCGATTTTAAAATCTACGGAAGAGCTAAATCAATTTCTTCAATCAGCAGTAAACTAAAGAATAAACTTGTTCCTTTCGAAGAAATTTATGATTTGTTTGCCATACGTATTATATTATCTGTGCCTTATGAAAAAGAGAAGGCAACCTGCTGGAATGTATATTCAATAATCACTGATTATTACACTCCTGTACCGGAAAGGCTGAAAGATTGGATATCAATGCCGAAATCCAATGGGTACGAATCTTTGCATACAACTGTAATGGGGCCCAAAGGACGTTTTGTGGAAATCCAAATCAGATCGGAACGAATGGATGAGATGGCAGAAATGGGATATGCCGCTCACTGGAAATACAAAGGTATTAATCAGCAAGATAGTATTTTGGAGAATTGGCTTACCAAAGCAAGAGAGATGCTGGAAAATCCAAATCACGATGCAATTGACTTTCTGAACGATTTCAAGTCAAGTCTTTTTTCAGAAGAGGTTTATGTTTTTACCCCAAAAGGAGAATTAAGATTTTTTCCAAAAGGTGCCACTGCGCTCGATTTTGCTTTCGACATACACTCTCAGGTTGGCTACCATTGTAAGGCAGTAAAGGTTGATCAGCGAATTGTACCACTCAGTTATGAATTAAAAAATGGCGATCAGCTCTCCGTCATAACATCCAATTCGCAAAAACCCAGCGAAGATTGGTTGAAAATTGTAAAAACAGGAAAGGCCAGAAGTAAAATAAGACAGTCATTAAAGGAAGAAAGGATTCAGTTGGGCTCTCTTGGAAAAGAAATCTTAGAAAGAAAACTGAAGGCCTTAAAAATTGAGGGCGAGGAAAATCTTGATTTTCTTGTCAAGCATTTTGGTATGTCATCAAGACTCGATCTCTATTATGGTGTGTTCAGAGAACAAATAAATCTGAGCGAGATCAAAAATATACGTTTCGAAAACGGAAGACTGCTTGCACAAGAAGCCCTAAAAGATAATGAAAGAGAGGAAAAAATTGAAAAAACGTCGCATAATATCAACGGCCTCTACGATACTCTGGCCCAAAAAAGACAGTTTAAAAAACCAAAACTGATGGTGGATGGTGAAGATGCCAGCACCTATGTTTATTCATTAGCCACTTGCTGCAATCCGGTTATGGGTGATGATGTTTTTGCTTATGTTACTTCGAAGCACGGAATAAAAATACATAGGAATACCTGCCCCAATGCCGAATACTTACAGGCTACTTTCGGATATAGAATAAAAAAGGCTGAATGGGTAGAAACTGCCGGGTCGTCATTTGTTGCAGAGTTGCTTATAACCGGCATGGATGACATGGGTGTTATCTTAAGACTTTCAAATGTTATCGCAAATAAACTGAAGGTAAACATGCGTTCATTTTCAATGAATGGTGGTGAAGGACATTTTGAAGGACGCATCAGTGTGGAGGTGAACAGCAAAGAACAGTTGAATCAGGTTATCAGCGAATTGAAATTACTCGAAGAAGTTAATACTGTTGCAAGAATCGTATAAAATTTTGAACTTAGTTTTTTGGTTTGCAAAAAAAACTTAGCTTTTTTTTGTAACTTGGAATACAAATTGAATTATGAGTTGAAACTTCTTAAAATTTAATCAAATCAGGCATTATGAAACAAATATTATTAACAATGTTTTTACTTGTAATTTTTACAGTTGCAAACACATTTGGGCAAAACAACACTTCAATAACTAAAGATATTGAAACAGACAAAGTTGTCATTAAACCACAAAAAACTGCTTTTGACGCCAACTATGACTCAATTTATCAATGGAGGGTCTCTCAGTCACATCTTGATGATGTATACATTCCGATGGACATAAATGACTGTTTCAAACAATTGGATAAATTGATGGAAGAACCAGTAAAAAAGAGATTCATGGCATTCTCAGATGAAGAAGTTGACAGTAAAACCCATGCAAGTCTGGGCAAATGGATTGACCATAAATGGCAAATCACACAGGGTTCAAGAATTTCAAATTATTTTAAAAGAATGGGTGTGCCGCATCCTGAGTATACTATTGGTATTATCCTGACTTCTTACCATAGATACCTTCACAAAAAAGAACTCAAACTCAAGGAACAGGTTACCTACTTTAAGGAAAAATGGAACGAAAAACAAAGGGAAAAAGCCAAGGAGTTGATTGGCAACTAATGGCTTGATTGGTACTTTATGGTTTTAAAATATTTTAGGGCAGCTTTTGCTGCCTTTTTTATTTGCAATGTATAGTCGTATCAATAAAAGTTTTCTATCAACCCTGTCATATATTTTGAACTTTTTATCTAATTTTATATACCCACTTTAAAAAAGATTATTTTGCATTCGGAAAATATAAATAGCTCATTAAAAGTATTTTTATTTTTGAGGCAGCTTTGGCTGTTTCTTTTTCACTAAGCTTCCCCCCAAAACTGACATTCCTCAGCCACAATCTGCACAAAAGTCAGCAGCTGCGCTGACGCTTGTCATCTTCTTCACTTTAAAAAGGCCATAATTTTGTATTTGCAAAAAAGCAAAGGAAAATTAAAAATCAAAATACAAATGCACATGAGAATAGCACTATTTCTACTTACGATGCTGCTTGGAGCTTTTGCGAACGCACAGATGAGCGATGGCAAATTCGGTAATGAGTGGATCGACTACAGCAAGACCTACTACAAATTCAAAATATCGGAAGACGGAATTTACCGCATTCCTGCCAACTCCCTTCAGCTGTCGGGTGTGGACATGAGCCGTTTGAACGAAAGTTCTGTTCAGATTTTTCACAAAGGATCGGAAATCCCTGTGCATGTACAAATGAACGGTACTACGGTTGACTATTTAGAGTTCTACGCATCTAAAAACCGTGGGATTTTGGATGCTGAACTTTACAGCAATGGCCAGTTCAATCCCGAATACAGCGTCATCAGCGACTCTGCATCCTATTTTCTCACAATAGGCAGCAATGGAAAAAGATATCAAAATTTGAATGCTAATTTGAATAACCTTCCACAGAAAGAAGCTTTTTTTATGTCGAAGGTAGTTAGTTTG
>JBIPOO010000058.1:0-18679 GCA_044379045.1 Saprospira sp. | reverse complement strand
AGCCGTGAAGGCCGCATCGCAGACTCCGTTGCAGGAAACAGGCTGGCCGTTGTATAAGGTGTCGAAGGTGATGGATACGATTGGCTGATTGGACTGTACAAGATTAAAAGTACTAACACTGCGACAGTTCAAGGCATCGCTTACCGTAACTGTATAGCTACCTGCGGCAAGTCCATTGATGTTTTGGTTTGTTTCGCCATTTGACCATAAGAAGGTATAAGGTGTTGTACCGCCCGATACGCTAAGGTTGATTGCTCCAGAAGATGGAACCCCGCAGGTCAAATTGGTAATAGTTTCTGTTACGGAGACCGAACTTGCGCTAAGTGCAGTTCCCGATGCTGTTATTTGACAATTGTTGAAATCTGTTATACTTACTGTGTAGTTTCCTGCTGCCAATGCACTGATATCCTCAGTCGTTGCACCGTTGCTCCATAAGAAAGTGTAAGGAGTAGTGCCGCCTAAAACTGTGATAGATGCAGTCGCATCATTACCTGCGCAGCTTGCGTCGGTAACAGTAATCGTGGCAGTTACTGCGCTAGGCTGAGTAACTGTTAGTCCCGATACTGTTCCTGTACATCCATTAGCATCTGTAGCTGTAAGTGAATAGATACCTGCCGTTAAGCCTGTTATGTCTTCGGTTGTGCGTCCGTTACTCCAAGAGTAGTTGAATGGACTTGCGCCACCAGTAGTTGTGATTGAAATCGTTCCGTTAGAGCCGCCGTTGCAGCTGACATTGGTGATGGTAGGGTTGAGATTGATGGTCGGGCAACCTGAAATATTTGGAGGCAAGATACAGCAGTTTCCTCCTGCCGATACATTCAAAGTTTGATTCGTCCAGCAATTGTACTGTGTTTGATGATATAATAATGTACCACCAGTCTGTGTTAGGAAATGGAATACAATTTCATCAGGTGTATTTCCACCACCAGTATTCGTTGTAGTATCACAATTACCTCCTGTACCAAACATAAGTGATCCAAATGGGCCGGCACCGTTTCCATGCTGAGGAGTGTAACCAACCGCAGGAGGTGTCATAGGGGGATTTATGGTCACTATTGAAGCAGGAACACCAGTTATTGAGGTTGTGAAATTACCCTGTCCACAATTGTTATTGTTTTGATTAGAATTCATACCTGCATAAAGAACCTCTGTCACATTCGAAGCAAAAGGACCTGTAATAGTTACCTGTATCGGTTCATAACTATTGATACCAATAATTAGGTTTGGAATATTCTGGTCAACATTTATGGTTAGAATTCCACCATCATAATTTGAATAAATAATCAGATTACCGGCAGGATTACAAACAGATCCACAAGGTGATGCAGATATAGATGTTGAGAATGTAGCGGAACAGGAATTTGCATCGCTAACTGTAACTGTATAATTACCCGCACCTAAACCGGAAATATCTTCGGTAGTGCGTCCATTGCTCCAGGTGAAATTGTAAGGAGCAGTTGAACCGGAAACATTCAAATTTATTGATCCATTATTCGAAATACAGACTGAATTTGTATTCGCAGATGTAACAGATATAGCAGAAGGCTGCGTGATTGTTACAGATTGAGTACCCGAACAGACAGCCCCTGAGCCGGGAGCAGTTACTAAAATATTATCAATAGCAACAGAAGGATCGGAACCCACGCCATCATCATTATTAGTCCAATTAAATCCAACCTGAACATTTGGATTGTTATCGCAGGATGCAGGTAATGCAACAGTAAAAGCAGTCCATTGACCTTGTCCGCTGCCACATACAGGTGATTTGATAGAGGGGACTAATGAAGTCCAACCCGAACCACTGTTGAAAAATACTGAGGCATTATCTAAAAGGGCTTGGCCATTAGAAATAAAATTAAAACTAAGCGTTAGATTTGAACTTCCAACAGTTGAAAATATAGGAGATTCAGCTCTCATATTTGTTTCAGGACAAAACAGTAATCCACAGAGTCCGCCGGCATCATAAGCCGCTCCGCCGTTAGGAAAGAATACAGAAGTAACATGAAGTGTATTATTACCATTGTTTGCCACTCCACAACCACTTGGAAGCACTCCTCCCTCATTGTCGTTGACTGTCCAGAAATTATTGTCAGCTCCGTTTACTCCAGTAGAAACATTCAAAGTCCAACCATGGACTCCCGCAAAATCTTGTCGATACAGCGTATCTGGGGATGAGCCGGATGAACCGCTGTTTACTGTTACATTATATGTACCAGGAGCCAAAGCCGATATTGCAGCAGTTGTAGCTCCGTTCGACCAGTTATAAGATAATGCTCCACTTCCCCCTGATACATTCACTGCTGCAACACCGTTGGCAAGTCCATTGCAGCTAACATTTGTAGGATTGGGTACAATAGATAGTCCCGAAGATGTACTAATTGTAATAGATGATGTAGCGGTGCAACTATTAGCGCTTGTAACCGTCACTGTAAATGTGCCAGCTCCAAGACCAGTCAAATCCTCAGTAGTTGCCGCATTAGACCAAACAAAAGTGTAAGGCGATGTCGAACCGCTAATAGTTAAATTTATTGATCCGTTATTTGCTCCGCAACTTGCATTAATAGATGAAGATGATATAGATACTGCTGTTGAGCCCGTTATGGTAATAGATGAGGTGGCCGAACATCCGTTTGCTGAGGTAACGGTAACCGAATAGGAACCTGCAGCAAGAGAAAATAAATCTTCAGTCGTTGCTCCATTGCTCCAGGAAAATGTGTAGGGAGCTGTTGCTCCACTAGGTGTAATATTAATGAAACCATTATTTAATCCGCAGCTAGTATTTGCTACTGAAGTTGTAGCAATATTAACCGTAGCAGGAACTGCACAGGCTCCATTACAGGCATTGATACTAGGTGTAGCATTAGTAGCCCAAGTAGTTGCGCCGTCTACTGTTCGGTGAATTACATTTCCAATTGATGGGGAAATACCGGCATAATGTACTATTGGGGAAGCTACTGGTATTCCTGCAGGTCCGGTAAGCGAAGCAACTGCAGGACAAGATACACCTGCAGCTATAAAAGTTGGAGCTAGTTGAATATCGCTGTCTGTTCCCCATTTATTTGCCTGACCAGCAGAGATTGTCCAATAGACAGCATCTATCGGTGTGCCAATACTGTTGTAAAGAATAATAAATCCATCACCATTTGGGATTAACCATCTGTCATTGCCCGTGCTCAAGTGAGGATTAGCACAAAATGTCGTTAAATTAATATCAGCACCTGAATTAGGTCCGCCGATTGATAAAAAATCCAAAGGACCAATTTTTGTTCCTGAAGGAAATCGGAAAGTACCATTGGATTGAGCACTAAAATTATCGTTGTAGCCAATTAGAAAACATGATATATCGATAGAGTCGCAGGGATTGGCATTGTATAATTCAATGTATTCCGACCCAAAGGTTGGCTGTGAGCATACCTTCAAAGACTGAAATTGAGCTGAAGTTGGGTCCGCTTGTGGCCTTACCATAACCTCATTGATTCTCACCTGAGCTAAAATTGTGTTTAGCGGCATTGAAATACAAATAACAAAGCAGGCAAAAAAGAGAAGGGAATATGGGAAATTAAGACGTTTGTTGTTGGTAGTCATAATCTGTAATATCAATTATTGTTTGTTGCTCAATTGAAATAATAAATTGTAAACGTATAAATTTTGATTTTGTAATAGGCGTTTAATATGTTTGTGTAATAGCAGACATAAAAATAAATTCCTGAGAATTTTCTGTTAAACCTAAAAAACAAAGTTTGTCCTTTTTGCTGAGATAAAGGTTTCTGAATTTGTCTAAATTATCTTTTAAAACAAGATTTTTAACATAAAGCTCCTCAAGTGTGGACATTCTAAACTCTAAACGCTCGTGTGGTATATCTAGCTTAATTCCAATTTCAAATTCATATTCTACACTGTGTGCAATCAAAATTGGATAATTGGAGACATCCTGATACCTAACAGTATCTGTTGCCTGAATGAGAATTTCAAGTGTTTGATTTTCAATATTCTCAATCTCTGATAAAAGCTGATTGTCTTTAAAATCCATGATTTCTACCTATATTTTTAGCAAATATAGTAAAAATAAGAAAGGTTTTCACCTTCTTAAATTTTTAAGCGCTAATTTTGTCAATTATTCAGTATTCTCAATTCGTAAATTAATGAAACCGCAATTAGTTCAGGGAACAAGAGATTTTTCTTCGGCCGAAGTCCTCAAAAGACAATTTATATTTGACACCCTTCGAAACATTTTTATAAGGTTCGGCTACATGCCGCTCGAAACGCCTGCGATGGAGGCACTGGAAACACTGACTGGTAAGTATGGCGACGAGGGTGATCAACTGCTTTTTAAAATTTTAAATAATGGTCTTGATCAATCGGAGAAAAAAGATAAGGCACGTGCCGATTTTGAAGAACTTCTGAGTGGTAAAAATGTAAAAGGTATCAGTGAAAGAGCCTTGAGATATGATTTAACCGTACCTTTTGCACGTTATGTGGTGATGAACCGCAATGATATTGCCTTCCCTTTCAAAAGATACCAGATACAAGCAGTATGGCGCGGGGATAAACCTCAAAGAGGCCGCTACCGCGAATTTTACCAATGTGATATCGATGTCATTGGCTCCGATTCTTTGCTATACGAGGCTGAACTTGTTCAAATTTACGATCAGGCTTTTCATGCGTTGAATATTGATGTAATTATCAGGATAAACAACAGAAAAATTCTGGAAGGAATCGCCATTGAGGCAGGTTTCCCAGATAAATTCGGCGCTATAACAGTTGCCATTGACAAATTGGATAAAATAGGCTGGGATGGTGTTTCCAAAGAACTTGAGAGCAAAGGCATCAGCGGAAAATCTTTCGATATCATCAAAAAAATTGTCGCTTCTGCCACAATGTCTGAACTCAAGAATTGTTTTTCAGCATCTAATAGCATAGCTCAAAAGGGCCTGGAAGAATTGGAAACAGTTTTCAGATTCCTAGAGGGTTATGATGCCAAAAATAAAATTCAACTCGATTTTACCCTGGCAAGGGGTCTCTCCTACTACACCGGCTGTATTTTTGAAGTGGTTGCCGATACCTCTGCGCCCGGACAGGAGGCCGTAAAAATGGGCAGCATCGGCGGCGGCGGACGATACGATAACCTTACAGGCGTCTTCGGTTGGGATGGTAATTCAGGTGTGGGTGTATCATTCGGTGCCGACCGAATTTATGATGTGCTGCTTCAGCTCGACCGATTCGACCAGGTACCAGAAAACACGACCAAACTTTTCTTTATGGCGTTCGACGAGGCTTCACTTGCTTACGCTTTCAAAGTCGTACAAAAATGTCGCTCGGCAGGTATCAATACCGATATTTATCCCGAAGCTGCCAAATTCCAAAAGCAGATGAAATATGCCGACCGAAGAAAATTCGCAAGAGTAGTCATAGTCGGTGAAAACGAAATGAATTCTGGTGTGCTCACTGTTAAAAATATGGAAAGTGGAGAGCAGAAAGGGATGACTGTTGAGGAAATTTTGAGGGAGTTTGCTGTTTGAGATTGTCAGATGTTAGATATTAGCTTTTCAAATCATACCTGTATTTAGAATGCTCACACGGCGAAAAGGAGAAATATCATGAGATTTTGAAACTGATTTTAAACACGGATTTAATGGACAATACTGATTTTACAGATTTTGCTACACAAAATACAGGCATTTTACTGCGTAAAAAACTAACAGATTGTCAAACTTGAAATCAGTTTTTTGAAGGAAATAAACGGCATGAAACGCTTTATATTTTATCATTAGACTTGTTGCGAAATTATTTTACCAATATTTGGGCAAAATTTCATTCCATTCAAATTATTTCGTATAAAATAACCCCGAAGGGGTGATATTTTTATAAAAAAATAATAAATGACTGACTAGAATCCCAAAGGGGTGATATTATTGGGCAATCCCAATCCTTATATATACAAAATGTTTAATATAATGCCACCCTTTCAGGGTTTTGTTCTACTTTGTTTGCATTGGTTATAATCATGTCATCCTTCAGGATTTTGCTGAATTGAGATTAATAAAAAATTATCAAATTGTGTTTTCTTTCACTGCGTGAAACGCACTCGTCTTGGGACGAGATCCGTTCATCTTTCCCCTCGCATCTATTTAGTATTAAAACACGGGGCTAGCGGACAATACTGATTTTTACAGATTTTGCTACACAAAATACAGGCATTTTACTGCGTAAAAAACTAACAGATTGTCAAACTTAAAATCCGTCTTCCGCAAGGAAATAATCAGTATCGAAGATCTGCGTGCATCAGTATTTCAACTGTCAAATCCGTGTTTTGAAGACGTATATTAAGACATGTTTTTCCGAAGCTTCGGTTGCCTTTATTTAAGCCCTACAACTTCTGCAACTCCACCAATTTTTTATAAATACCGTCTTTGGCGATAAGGGTCTCGTGATTGCCCTGTTCCACAATTTTGCCCTCTTGAAGGACAATAATTTCATCTACATTTCTGATGGTGGATAACCGATGCGCAATGATAATGGCTGTGCGGCTTTCGAGCAATTTTTCCAATGCTAACTGTACTGCTTTTTCTGATTCAGAGTCGAGTGCAGAGGTGGCCTCGTCCATCAATAATATTTGAGGATTGCGCAAGATTGCACGAGCTAGTGTAAGACGCTGTCTTTGTCCGCCGCTTAGTTTCATGCCCCGGTCGCCGATGTAGCTATTGTAGCCATCGGCAGTTTCCATGATAAAATCGTGTGCCTGTGCCATTTTTGCAGCAGCGACTACCGCTGATTCATCTACAGCCTTCAAACCAAAAACAATATTGTTATAAATGCTGTCATTAAACAAAATGGCATCCTGTGATACGATTCCAAACAAGGCACGCAAGTCGGCCAGTTTGTAATTTTTGATGTCGATGCCATCAATAGAAATTTTGCCGGAAACCACCTCAAAAAATCTAGGCAACAAATCAGCAATGGTAGATTTTCCAGAGCCTGAAACGCCAACCAAGGCGAGGCTTTTTCCTTTTTTCAGGCTAAAGGAAATATGGTCGAGCACCTGCTGCTGGGCATCATAGCTAAATGAGACATTTTCGAAAACAATTTCTTTTTCAAAATTTTCTAAGGGCAATGCATTGGCTTCATCCTTAATCTCTACCGCAGTCTTGAGAATATTGTTTATCCTTTCGGCAGCAGCCCTGCCCTTTTGAATATCGTACATAGCCGATGCAAAGTTCTTTGCCGGATCGATGATATTGTAAAACATGAGTATGAACATCACAAAGGTCGATGCTTCAAAATTGCCGCTAAATACAAGGTTTCCACCATAAAGCAGCAAGGCAGCAATGACACAGATGCCCAAAAATTCACTCATGGGCGAAGCCAACTCTCTACGTCTTTGAATTTTATTACTCAGCCTCAGGTAATTTTTATTTTCATTCCTGAATTTTTCTGTCTGATATTGCTCGGCTGCAAAGCCCTGAATGGCTCTCAATCCGCCAATACTTTCATCAATAATAGACAAAATACTGCCCAAGGATTCCTGCGCCTTACCTGAATTCTTTCGAAGGCTTTTGCTGAGGCGGCCAATTCCAATACCGACAAATAAAAAGAGCCCGAAGGAAAAGAGCGTTAGTCCAGGACTGATATAAAGCATCACAATAATAGACCCTAAGAGCGTAATGGGCGAACGTACAAGGGTTTCGAGCGAGCGCAGAATACTCCATTGAATCTCGCTTACATCGCTGCTCAAACGCGACATCAGATCCCCTTTGCGCTCCGATGAATAATAAGACAAGGGCAGCTGCAGCAATTTTTCATAAACTTTGTTTCTGATGTCGAACTCAATGCCATTTCGCACTGGAGCCATTACATAAAGCGAAAGGTATCGAAAAAGATTTTTAAAGAAAAAACAGGCTACGATAACAATACAAACCAGAAAGAGTGCTGCACTATGTCCATGCTGGCTGATGTATTCAATCAGGGTTCTGTTGAACCATACAATTGGAAAACTAAAATAAGATGAATCTTCATAGGTAGGCAATACCGGAATTTCGGCAGCAAAAAGAATATCCAAAAAGGGTTTCAACAGCACCATTGACACAATGCTGAAAAAAGCGGTTAAGACATTAAAAAGGATATTCAGAAGCGCTTTTGAGTAATATGGCTTCAGATATTCAAATATTTTAAACATCGGCGTTAAATTGCAGGAGCAAAATTACAACATATTTTTATCAATGTCTGTTAATTGCAAATAGGTTTTAAACACTAACACAAAAGTATGAATTTAAATTTTTCAGATATTAAAACGCTTGGCGCGCTCAAAGCGGCCGGCTACCAAAGCAAAAGCATCAAACAGGAAATGCGCGACAACCTGATAGCGGCGCTAAAAGAGAGAAAAAATCTTTTCAAAGGCATTTTGGGATTTGAGGATACTGTGATTCCCGATTTACAGCGGGCAGTGCTATCGAAACACAATATTTTACTACTGGGATTGAGAGGTCAGGCCAAAACACGCATTGCCCGACTTATGACCGAGTTGCTGGATGAGTACATACCCTTCGTTGCAGGCTCCGAACTGAATGATGATCCTTTTCAGCCAATCAGCCGCTACGCGATAGATTTAATTGAATTGCACGGCGATGAAACTCCTGTCAGCTGGTTGCACAGAACTGAGCGATATGTCGAGAAATTGGCCACTCCTGATGTTAGTATTGCCGATTTGATCGGAGATGCCGACCCCATTAAGGCTGCAACACTCAAACTGCCTTATTCTGACGAACGCGTGATTCATTTTGGATTGATACCCCGCTCGCACCGTTCCATCTTTGTTACTAATGAATTACCCGACTTACAGGCGCGCATTCAGGTGGCACTTTTCAATATTTTGCAGGAGGGCGACATACAGATTCGCGGATTTAAACTAAGGCTGCCGCTCGATTTGCAATTTGTTTTTACTGCCAATCCCGAAGATTATACCAATCGCGGAAGCATCATCACACCGCTCAAGGACCGTATCGACTCACAAATACTCACGCATTATCCACGCAACATTGAACTGGCTGCAAAAATTACTGCTCAGGAAGCAGATTTGAGTCCCGATCAAAGAAATTCAATCTCAGTACCTGAACTTTGCAGCGATTTGCTGGAAAGAATAGTTTTTACAGCCAGATCGAGTGAATTTGTTGATGAAAAAAGTGGCGTCTCTGCCCGTTTGAGCATTTCTGCAATGGAAAATTTATACAGCACAGCCGAAAGACGGATGCTGATAAATGCACAAGAAAAAACTACTGCCAGAATTGCTGATTTTTGGGGAATTATTCCTGCAATTACCGGAAAAATTGAACTGGTTTATGAGGGAGAACAGGAAGGTCCTTACAATGTCGCACTCAAACTCATCGGCGAGGCTGTAAAAGAAAAGTTCTTAAGCGTTTTTCCCAACCCCACAAAATTAAAAAAAGGAAAAGACAAGGATCCTTATGGAACAATCGCTGCATTTTTCTCTGACGGAAACGTAGTTTCACTTTTGAATGACGATGCTGACAAAAATTATAAAGAAAAGCTAATGGCAGTACCCGGCCTCGAAAAAATTGTTTTAGAACAGAGCAGTCCCAAAAATGAAGCAGAAAAGCTCCTTTTTATGGAATTTGTACTGCATGCCCTCTGCGAGTTTGAGCTGATTGCAAAAGATTTTGTCGACAAAACAATGCTGTTCAGAGATCCCCTGGCCGATGCGCTGGGAGATTTATTCAAAGACGATGAAAATTGAATTATAAGCTATTTTCAAACAAGGAAACCTTTTTACGGATCACTACGTTCTTAAACTTAAATTGACTAACTTTGTGCAAATCTTAAATAGATTGATCAAAATTTGATTTTACAGAAAAAGGGTTGTATATTTAATAATTGAAAAGAAATGAAGCTGTTTTTTCAGCATCTCAACTCAATTCATTTTTTGCCTAAATCTCCTGAATGTACGATTACAACGATAATCCGGAAGGACTAAATGTAAATGAACTGGTGCTCCAGTACGAGGGTATGCTCGCAAGCGGAAACAATGTTTTCCTCGACAGCGATGCTTTCCAGGATTTGATAGATTATTACGAAGAACAGTTTGAATACCCAAAAGCCTTGCAGGCAATAGAGTATGCACTTGTAAACTACCCATTTTCCGCCGTTTTTCATATCCGCAAGGCCCAATTACTGTTGGAAGAAGACCGTTTGGACGACGCCAATACCGCATTGAATCTGGCTAAACTTTACGAACCAACCAATGTTGATGTAATTTTAACAGAGGCTGAAATTTTACACCAATCTCAGGATTACGATGCAGCATTGGATATGTTGGACCATGCGCTGGCCTTTGCCGATAAAAATGACCTTGAAGATATTTACATGCTCGAAGCCTCTATTCACGAAAGCCGTGAAGATTATGAAGCCTCCTTCAAAAGTCTTGTAAAAGTTCTTAAATACAATACTGATAATGAAATGGCCTACAGTAGGCTGTGGATGTGTATGGAGTTGACTGAAACCTATGAGGAAGGCATAAAAGTCAGTTTAGAAATTATCGACCGCGCTCCCTACTCTTATTGGGCCTGGTATAACCTTGGGCATGCTTACACGCACTTAGGGCTTTATGAGAAGGCCTTCGAGGCTTATGATTATACTATTGTCATCAATGAACATTTCGAATTTGCTTACCGCGATATCATCGCATGCCTGTTCCGATTGGAAAATTATGACCTTGCAAAAAGATATGTAGAAGATTATAAAGCAATTTTCGATGCAGATGCTGACGTGTTGCTTTGGGAAGGCGAATGCTACGAATACAGCGGCAACTATGAAAAAGCCCGTAAAATATATGCTGAAGCGCTCAAAACCGATCAGATGGATGGCCGTCTGCACTACCGCATTGGCGTAAGTTATGCCAGTGAAGAAAAATGGAAACCTGCACTGAAAGCATTGGAATCGGCTTATCAGCAAAATAAAGACAGCGAGGAATTCTGCATCGCCCTGGCCGAAGTCTACAATCAGCTCGACGAGACAGAACTCGCCTATACTTTCTATAAAAAAGCCATTATCATAGCTCCTGAGGAACCCATCACCTGGGTTAGTTATCTCGAGTTTCTGATTGACAACGAGGATTATGAAGCAGCATTCGAAACCCTTGAGGATGCCCGCAAATACAGCAATGATATTCTCTATGATTTCTGTAATGTAGCACTGCTCTACCTGAACGGACAGCGCCAGGAAGCTAATCTGCAGCTCATCTTGTTATTGGAGGATGGAAATGATGCTGCCAAACTTTTCGAAATTGCTCCCGAACTCGAAGAGGATATGGAAATCAAAAAGATTATTTTCAGCTTTGGAAATAATAATTGAGTTTTCTTTATTGTTTAGCCCTTACTGCACCCAGTTCTCCTTGTCCAGATTTCTAAACTGAACGGCAAGCGCGATATGTTCTGCTAATATTTTTTCAGATTCTGCGAGGTCGGCTATGGTTCTAGCGACTTTTAGAATCCTGTCGTAGGCCCTGGCTGATAATTGATGAAAATTCATTGCCTTTTTTAAAAGTGCACTGCCCAGGGCATCGAGCTGACAATACTGATGTATAAGTTTGCTACTCATTTGGGCATTACAGTGAATGTCCGGAAAATCCTTAAACCTTTCCAGCTGGAGCGCTCTGGTCCTCAGTACCCTTTCTCTTACTTTTTCGCTGCTCTCTGCTGGCGTTTCATCTGAGGACAAGGTATCAAAATTGACTGGTTCAACTTCGACATGAAGGTCGATTCTATCGAGTAACGGTCCGGAAATCTTGTTCAAATACTTTTGTACAGTAACCGGCGAGCAGACACATTCTTTCTCGGGATGCGTGTAATAGCCACAAGGGCAGGGATTCATAGATGCGACCAGCATAAAATTGGCAGGATACTCCACGGTAAATCTCGAGCGTGAAATGACCATATTGCGCGATTCCATGGGCTGTCGCAAAACCTCCAGTACTGCGCGCTTAAACTCGGGCAATTCGTCCAAAAACAACACGCCATTGTGCGCCAGCGATATTTCTCCCGGTTTTGGCTGTACGCCCCCACCCACCAATGCCACATCGCTAATGGTATGATGCGGCGCTCTGAATGGCCTTTCAGATACTAGCGAAGCTAGTTCGGGCAATAGCCCGGTGACTGAATGTATTTTGGTCGTTTCTAAAGCTTCTTTGAGTGATAACGGCGGCAAAATCGTTGGCATTCTTTTGGCCAGCATGGTTTTACCTGCGCCTGGAGGACCTATCAGGATTACGTTATGTCCGCCTGCTGCTGCAATTTCTAAGGCTTTTTTAACACTCTCCTGCCCCTTTACATCGGCAAAATCAACACTCAAGTGTTTTAGATTGTATGAAAATTCCTCCCTTGTATCCACAACTGTAGTCTTCAAATCTAGCGTTCCGTTGAAAAATTCAACTACTTCCGAGATATTTTCAACGCCATAAACATCGAGATCGTTGACAATGGCAGCTTCTCTTGCATTTGCTTTGGGTAGAATAAATCCTTTAAACTTTTCTTTTCGGGCCTGTATGGCAATCGGCAAGGCACCCTTAATGGGTCTCAAAGTTCCGTCCAGCGAAAGTTCACCCATGATGATATATTCCGAAAGCGGTTCGAGTTTAACCTGGTCGGTAGCTGCCAGAATTCCCATTGCCAGAGGCAAATCATAGTTCGAACCCTCTTTTTTAATATCAGCAGGTGCCATATTAATGACGATTCTCATACGCGGAATTCTCAGTCCGGCAGATTTCAGCGCACTTTCAATACGCCAGTAACCTTCTTTCACAGCATTATCGGGCAGTCCGACCAACGAATAACCTGGTTTACCATTTGGACCAAGGGGGCCTCCACAATCTACTTCGATGGTGACTGTTTGTGCATCGATACCATAAACTGCACTTGCAAAAGCTTTTACTAACATAAAATCGGATAGGGGGAATCAATAAATTTTTGTTTCAGTGTACAAATATAGACCCATCAAATGACAATTGCCACTAAATTTTTATGTCTATAGCATTTTTTTTAATCAAAAGAAGCTGTTAAAATCTGCTGACTATTTTACAAATAGTCATAGCTTTACAGCAATATTCATTTTTGCTACAAAATTTTTATTCTAATGAAGAAATTTCTTTTTACACTGCTTTCCCTTTCCCTTTTCACACAAATATGGGCTCAGGGAAATCTTGGCTTCCACAGCGATAATTATTCGGGGGTATACTCGCTTAATTTCAATCCGGCCGAAATTGTAGACAACCGCTACCGCTTTCACATGAATATCTTTTCCCTGGATCAGACTTTCAGCAACAATTACCTTGGGGTAAAGGGGAGTGCGCTTTTTGCCGATAGAGATTCTGCTTTTAATGATCCCGATTTTAACAGAAACTGGGTTGAGGAAAGATTAAACGGAAAAAGTAAGTCTATTTATCAGAATTTGAATGTAGGTCTGATGCCTTCTTTCATCTTTACCTTCGGAAAGAAAACTCAACATGCTGTTGGTTTCAATATGAAGGTAAGAACTATGGTGAACGCCAATGGTATCGATGAGGTAACTGCTCGCCAGGCCTGGTGGGAACAAAGTTTAGTGGACCTTTACAACATTGATATCCAGAATAAAAACTTATCCATTCAGACCGCTGTATGGGCAGATTATGGCGTTACTTACGGTCGCGATATCATCAAAACCGGACCGCATTATCTGAAAGCTGCCGGAACCTTCAAACTTACACAGGGCATTGCTTCGGCTTATTTTTACTCAAATAATGCCGATATTACTTTCCGATCCGACTCTACAATTTCAATCAGAGATACCGACATTAACTTTGGTTACTCTGCTGCTTTGTCTCTAATTCCACAAAATTCAAATGAAGCAACCGACAAAAACCGCTACGGAATGGGTGTTGATTTTGGTGCTGTATATGAATTCAGACCAAAAAAGGAAAAATACCTCTATGAAATGGATGGAGATGCAGAACATGAAAATCCAACCAAGAATAAATATATGCTCAAAGCTGGTTTCGCAGTAACTGATTTAGGTTATTTCCGCTTCGACCGCGCCCGTGGCTTCGATGCAAGATTTTATGCAAATGTAAATGACTTGAATTTGGAAAGGTTCTTCTCTACTTCATTTGAGAACTTTGATACAACTGGTCTTCAGGGATTTGGCGACACGCTCAGTTCTCTTTTTCAGGTGAGCACCAGCAAAAATAAAAAGTACAATATGTCTTTGCCCACCAGAATCAACATTTATGCTGATTACAACATCTGGAATGGCTTTTATGCAAACTTTACTGCATCATTTGCTCCAGGCTATCTGAGAAATCCAGAAAAAACCAGATCACTTTCCGAATTCAGCCTTACGCCCAGATATGAAAATAGCTGGTTCGCTTTTTTCCTGCCAATATCAGTAAACAGTCACGGCAATACGCATTTCGGAACCGCTTTCAGACTTGGTCCACTGGTTTTGGGTACGAATGACATCACGCCACTGATGGGCAAGAAAACCATTAGCGACCTGAATTTCTACATGGCGCTCTCTGTTCCAATTGCAAGGAAACTCAAGGACAGAGACAGAGACCATGTTTCGAATAAAGAGGACCTTTGCAAAAAACAAAAAGGCACCTGGGCAACCAAAGGTTGTCCCGATTCTGACAGTGACGGTATCGACGATTCGGCAGATAAATGTCCTAAAGAACCAGGTTTGGCCGAATTTGGCGGTTGCCCCGATAAAGATGGCGATAAAGTTGAAGACAGCAAGGACAAGTGCCCGGATGTTGCCGGTTTAGCGGAATTTGGAGGTTGTCCAGATATGGATGGAGATAAAATTATCGACAGTGAAGATAAATGTCCCGATGTTGCAGGCTTGGCAGAATTTAACGGTTGTCCCGATAAAGATGGTGATAAAATCATCGATAGTGAAGATAAATGTCCTGAGGTGGCTGGCTTAACAGAATTTGGTGGTTGCCCAGATAAAGATGGGGATAAAATCATCGATAGCGAAGACCAATGCCCCGACCTTGCAGGCTTAGCAGAATTTGGCGGTTGCCCAGATAAAGACAGCGACGGAACTGCCGACAAAGACGATGTCTGTATTGATGTTGCCGGACCTAAAGAAAACAAGGGTTGCCCATGGCCTGATACTGATGGCGACGGAGTACTTGACAAAGACGACCACTGTCCTGCAGTCCCTGGTACTATTGCAAAATATGGCTGCCCCGAAGTGAAAGAAGAGGTCAAAAAAGCAATCTCAGTTGCCTTTAAAAATCTTCAGTTTGAAACAGGTAAATCCGTGATTCTGAAAGCCTCTTATCCTTCGCTCGATCAGTTGGCAAAGGTCATGAACGATGACAAAGCCCTCCTGCTTAAAATTGCAGGCCATACCGATAATATTGGTGTAGAATCTGAAAATTTGAAACTATCCAAAGCCAGAGCGGAGGCCATCAAAACTTACCTCAGCAAAAAAGGTATTGATGAGAAACGCATCAGCGCCGAAGGCTTTGGCTCTACCAAGCCTGTAGCCGATAATAAAACCAACGAAGGCCGCGCCTTGAACAGGAGGGTGGAACTTGTGGTAGATTACGAATAGGAATTAACTCACTGAAATTTATAAAAAAAGCCATTTCCGGATCTGGGAATGGCTTTTTTGTATTTTATTCTTTCAACAATTTTAAGAGTTGATCTTTTACCAGGGGATAGCGGTTCCAAATCATCAAATGATCCATATCAGGGAGAAAAACACTGTCAACCACTGCATTAGGCATCTTCTTCAAACCATAAACAGAATTTTTGATGTTTACAATCCAGTCTTTGTGACCATGCACATAAACCGTTCGATTCTTTAGTGAATCCCAAAAAGGAAGCATCAGCCTAAGCTCATCGGGATGCGTAATTTTTTCATCGTTGGCCACTCTGAAAGATCGTGGCAAAATCCAACGCAGACCCCTGTAGGAAAAAGGTTTATTAAACCAGAATTTTTTCTCATTGTCCGGATCAATTGCAGGTGCAAGAAGTAATATCGACCCATTTGCTATGTCGGGATAATCCATAGCAAGTCTCAGCACAATAGGGCCCCCATAGGAATGGCCTACCAGCAGCACCGGTTTATCATTTTTATTCAGCCTGAGTATTGGAGCAATACAAGCTGCCTGTTGTTGGATGCTGGTACAGGTTTTGCCAAAACAGGAATAACCGTATCCTGGGCGATCCACTGCAATCATTCTGGCCCGAGCAACTAATTCAGTATCCTGCAGATAGGAGATAAAATCCTGTGAGGAACCGGGTGCCCCATGCACAAAGAGAATCATTGGTTTGTCCTCCTCACCGACTTCCACATAACGAATGGAATAGTCGCCGGCCTTGTATGTATCAATTTTTACCTGATGCGGAATTTCTTTAAATTTTTTCCGCATTCGCTTATCCGACATTCTGAATTGCATACAGGAATCTAATAAAAGAACTAATAAAAACAAAATAAGCAATACACTTGCGCTACGGCGGACAATTTTTTTCATCTGATGGATTTTTTGGTCTGTTTTTTAAACATGCAGCGCAGCATAAAGGTTGAATTTAAGACTCACATGAAAATCAAAGTGACAAATCTCGGCTTAAAATTATTAAAACCAGATCTGTCCTTTTTTAAAACCATTAAATAAAGCTAAACCCCTTACCCAAAAATTCAGAGTCCAACCATCAGATTTTTTTTAAGCCCTTTACTACAAATCCTCCCCTTTCATAACAAACTTACCATCTTCCCTGACCAGCACTTCCGATTCTTTTTCCTTGGCGGGGCTGATGATATCAACCTCGTAATATACATCGCCATTACTAAAAGTTACAAGAGATGCATCATCTATTTTGTGTTTGGGATATTTGCTTTTCACCGCATCGAGCACAACTTTAGGTACGTTTTTTACCTTTTTTTCCGTAAGCAAGTGATGCCCTGTTACTGTAATTTCTACCTCGTAGTGCGCTCCTTCAGATTCGAAAGAAGCCTCATAAATTTTGCCGGGTACTTCCCATTTCCATGCAATTTCTGCTGGGTTCAGCTGCGGATAAAGTTGTTTAAAAACCCTTAAAATCTCATTTGGAACAAATAATCTGCTCATATTTTGTTTTATTTTAACTAAATTATAAATCTGTTTAATGCTTGTCAACTGTTTTTATCGTTTTTGTCAAAAACCAAAAAAAAATCCAAACACAGCGCCGGCATCCCCTGCTCCACGTTACTGTTTTGCAGCCTTTCTTCCCAGTTACCATAATAGCGCTATCCCAGTTAATTTTTAAAAAGACGGATGATGCGGTTCTGGGTGAGGCGTTCTGTGGGGTTAAGCATGGTGGATGTCTTGGATTAACAGTTCAATAATTTCATTATTATGTTCAACGATTTCATCAATATACCATTTATTATTTTTTTTATCCATAATTTCCATCATTACAATCTGCTTTATACTCTCTTTGGTTTTTGAGTTTAAGTAGTGTGATGCTTTCTGAATAGGTAAAAAATTGCTCATTCTTGAATTATTGCTATGAGATATCAGACATAAATTACCAATGCAATTCAAAATTTTTTCATCTGAAATTTTTTCTCCACTTATTGGGTTCTGTGGGTAAAAATGCTCTACCGAACTTCTAAATCCAAATTCAAAATCGGAGTAATTTGTGGGATTTTTGATCCATAAAAGATAATCTATATAGTTAAATACCAAATTATTTTTCACCTTTCCATAATTTAGCAATTCTTCGTCAAAAAGGACTTTGTAACTATTTAAATCTTCGTAAAACATTTCTTCATAACTCAATTCTCCTGCGGCATTCAGAAAGCGATATTTTAAATACTTCCTAGCAATATTGATAAGATGGACTTTATAATCTTCCACATTTATATTTATTGGATTTTCCAATGATTTTCGATTTAAATTAAAATCAAAAGTCGTATTTAAATATTTCAATGTTTCAAACAACCAATTTTTATATACCTGAGTAGGTGTTGAAACATGGAACATTGACAATAGTAATATCATTTCTTCATTTACTCTAGCCTTGTCCTTTTCTGAAAATGTATTCACATAATTATAAGACTCTTTCTCTCTTACATTTTCTACTTTAGGATAAAATTTTAACACCTCCAGGCTCCAAAAATCCTCTCCTGTTACATACTTTCTTTTTATTACATATTGGTCTAAAAGAAATCTTGTTTTTAGCAGCAAGTAAGAAAATTCTTTTACAAAGATTTCCTTATCTGCAGCCTTCTCCAAGGCAATTTTAAAGAAACTGAGTAACCTTTTGTCGTCAAGGCTCACTCTTACTTCCGGCATCTGTAGTTTTAACACATGTAGTAGAAAGTTTTCAAAATTTACTACATGCTGATATTGTTTTGAATCAGAATCATTAACAATTTCCTTACTATATAATTCTTCAATTTTAACATGCAACCCGCTTGGATTTTCATTTATTATCTCAGAAAATGAAAGACCATCGATTTCTGGTTTAAATACTTCCGAAAAACCATCTAGTATTGTATACATTTCCATATGATCTTTAGGAATATACTGAAACCATCTGTCTCCAAATAATTTAACTCTAAAATCTTTAGGAAAAAGTAATTGCACGTATGTGTCCATTTGTGAACAAGCTTCCCATATCAGATTAAATTGTTTTCTGAT
>JBIPOO010000261.1:0-5664 GCA_044379045.1 Saprospira sp. | reverse complement strand
CTGTAACGGTTCTTGTAGCACTTGCAGTACAACCTGCGGCAGAAGTTACGGTCACAGTATAGGTAGTATTAGCAGCAGGTGTTACTGTTATGGGTGCGGTAGTTGCTCCAGTATTCCATAAGTAGGTTCCTCCGCCGGAAGCTGTCAATGCAGTAGACTGAGCTGCACAAATGGTATTTGTTCCTGTAACAGCAGCAGTTGGGGCTGCGTTGATAACATAATTAATTGCAGTTCTGCAGGTAGGACTGCTAGAGCAGGCAAGATAGTAAGTAGTTGTACCTGCTGTGTTTGTATTGGTTAATCCCGAGCCCGCTACCCCAACAGGGTTAAACGATGTTCCTGTCCCAATTGAAGATCCGCCAGATGCAGCTGTGTACCACTGTAGGCTGCCTGAGCAAGAGAAACTGGATGTCATTGCCTGATTGGGCGCACCCTGACAGATTGTTACACCTGTTCCGCTGGGAATAGTAGGAGCTGTAATAGCAACCGGGCCGGCAGCTGAAACCGCTGAACATCCTGCAATAGCAGGGATAGAGAATGCGCTGTAGTTGCCGGCGCTAAGTCCTGTGAGACTGGCTGCCCCAGCGCTGACCGTTATGGTTCTTGTTGTGGGAACGCCATTCAATGAATAAGTTAGCGTGTAGTTACCGTTGGGAACATTTGTGAAATTTAGCGGAATAATTCCGTTTGGTGTTCCACATCCTGTATTTGGAGTAGCTGTGCCAAGGCTTAGGGTTCTTTGAGCAACTGTAATCACAACAGGTTTGGTGCAGGGAGTTCCTCCACAATTCCAATTGGCATTGTAGGTGGTTGTTGCAGTAGGGCTTATGTTGTAATTTGTACTAGTCGAAACGACTGTTCCGCCTACTGTCCAATTGGTAAATATACATGGAACAGGATTGAAGAGATGACAATCTTGAGCGCTTGATGCAATACCCGGCCAATCGGTATTGTTTCTGCCCGGAACAGGGAAAGCCAGGGTACCGTCAATGTTTTCAGCACCTGAAGTTGCCAATGCGCCAGAAGTTGATGAATTCCAGTTTGCCGAAAGTTGCGAAACGATTACTTGGAAAGAACCATTTTCATTAATAACAATTTGGAAAGAGGCGGTACCAGTACCCGCAGCTGAACCCATATTATAAGGTACAACATTGTTATATCTGACGACAAATCGTCTGTTTGGTGCGGTACCAACCATTTGATAAGTAATTGTACCACCGTATCTAATATCTAAATCGCACATGAATCCTGCAATATAGTTATTCGGTAAACCACCAGCAGGTATTGTAAATGGTGTAAAACCGGTGAATGTGAATGCCCCAAAACCCACTAGACCATTGGATGAAATAACTACTGAGTTGTATGTGTTTCCATAAAAATTAAAATTGAAACCCAGCGGAATCTGTCCGGTAACACAATCATCGCAGGCTGTAGGAAAAGCATTGGTTCCGCTAATAGTAACAGGACTGCAGGAGGAGGGAGCAACAGAATAAACAACTGAGCTAGTTGATGCAGTTACAGTATGTGAATTTCCGCAGCTAATTGTTGCATTTGCCGATGCCTGTGCACCACATTGAGCATTAAGTTTTGAAAAGTAGCTAAGCGAAAGTAAAAATAATAAGGTGTGTAGAGTTTTATTCATAATTATTTGTTTTCTTCAGGTTTAACAATAAAATTTTGTTGTGTTTTTGATTTCCAGGCATTATACTCGGCTGGAGTGGCGGTCTCGCTCATTTTTTTCTGTTCTTCGGCATGGCTGAGCGCTTTCTTTGCCTTCAATTCGGCCAATAAAACTTCTGCTTTTGCAATTTCTTCGGGGTCATTGCTCCTTTTAATCAAATCCTGGTAATAGGAAATCTGATCTTTTTTTTGATCCTGAGTACTTTTTTCTGCTTGTTGGGCATATATTTGTCCCGAGTACAAAAACGCAAAAAAAGCACAAACCGTAGTGATTTTTTTCATTGTCATAAAATTTTAAAGTTTAAAAAATATTTCGTTAAAAAATGAGTTGTTGGTGATTATACGCACTGAACTTTATTAAGTTTCAAAAAAAGCACAAACCGTAGTGATTTTTTTCATTGTCATAAAATTTTAAAGTTTAAAAAATATTTCGTTTAAAAATGAGTTGTTGGTGCTTTTACGCACTGAACTTTATTAAGTTTCAAAAAAAGCTTTTTTTATCTATTTTTTTAGAAATTAAAAAAGAAGTGGATTTCCTCCATTTTGTACCCTAACTTTGCATGATGCAATTCTCAGAAGTACTCTCACAAGAAAAATTAAAAAGGCATTTAATTGACACGTTTAATGCCGGAAGAACCGCTCATGCACAGATTTTTATTGGATCTGAGGGGAGTGGACAATTGGCATTGGCACTGGCCTATGCTCAATATCTTCAATGTGAAAATCCAGGTGTGGATGATTCCTGCGGACAGTGTAATGCCTGCAAAAAAGTTCAGAAAAACATTCATCCCGATCTTCATTTTTCATATCCGACCATCGGAACCGGAAAAATTAGTACCGATTATGTCAAAGAATGGAGGGCGGCCTTGGGCGAATTTGGTCCCTACATGAGTCTTATACAATGGCTGCAAAAAATGGGTGCCGAAAACCAGCAGGGTAATATTACCAAAAATGAATGCGTTGATATTATTAGAAAATTCAGTTTTAAAAAGGTGGAAGGACGCTACAAGATTCTTATTCTTTGGATGCCTGAATTTTTGGACAAAGAAGGCAACCGATTGTTAAAACTGATTGAAGAGCCCGAACCCGACACCGTTTTTATACTGGTAGCAGAACGTCAGGAAAAAATTCTGAATACGATTCTTTCCCGCTGTCAGTTGGTAAAACTTGCAAAACCATCTGATGAGGTTATAGCTGAGAAGCTGATGCTTCAGTACCCGGAAAATCAGGCAAGACAAATTGCTTTTCTGAGTGAAGGAAATTATACCAAGGCAATGCAACTTGCTGGCGAAGGTACAGCCGATAATGACTTTTCCCTGCTTTTTGCCGATTGGCTGCGAGCCTGTTATCAGGGCAGAGAAAATATGGTACATTGGGTCGAATATTTCAACAGCGGAAAGCACCCGACCGATGAATCGAAAAAAACAATCAGCAGCGGCCGTAAGGAACAGTTGCTGTTTTTACAGTATGCGCTTTACTTTCTGAGAGAACTTACACAGCTGAAAATCAACCCGCTTGCGCAAACCAGACTAAGCTCGGCGGAGCATAAAACGGCAATTGGACTTTTAAAGTTGCTCTCTGTTGCCGATTTGGAAAAGATGATGAACCTCTTTGATGATACCATGTATTTTGTGGAACGAAATGCAAACGGTAAAATACTCTTTATGGATGCTTCTGTTAAAATACACAGAATGTTCAGACCAGTTCCTCTTGGTCATGCTTAATTAAAAAAACAGTTTTTCTTTTATCCGACTTTTTTGTAACTTTGTCACAATATTGCTTTTGTATCTTTAATAAGGTGTTATCTAAACGCCTGAATTTTCGATCATTAACAATAAAAAATGAAATTTGTCGGCGGAAATGCAAAATTCTTTCCGCTTTCATTCTTTCATTCTTTCCTCTAATCTCTTTCATCTTTCACACTAAATAATATATGGGATGTTCAAGCTGCGCTTCTGGAGGCTGTTCTACATCGGGATGCGGAAGTAGCGGTAGCTGCGCTTCGGGCGGATGCAACAGAATGAATACATTTGACTGGTTGGTAAACATGGAATTACCCGATGCCGATCAGATAGACTTAGTAGAAATTTCATTTAAAAACGGCGTAAGAAAAGAATTTTTTCGCAAGCCGGCTTTTGTAGATGCAATCACTGGCGATATGGTTGCAGTTGAAAGTACTGGTGGAGGCTACGATGTTGGACGAATTTCACTTTCCGGGGAATTGGTAAGGCTGCAAATGAAAAAGCGCAGAGTGAAACCTACGGCAGTTTTTCCAAATGTGCTGCGTAAAGCAAATGAGCGCGATTTGGAAAGGCTTCAGGAAGCCCGAGCAGCCGAGCGGGACACCATGATAAGAGCCCGTGCTATTGCTGCGCATCTCGAACTTGACATGAAGGTAGGTGAGGTGGAAATTCAGGGAGATAAGCGTAAGGCAACATTTTATTACACAGCAGAAGGTAGGGTTGATTTTCGCGAATTGATTCGTATCTATGCACATGATTTTAAAGTTAAAATCGAAATGCGCCAGATAGGTGCTCGCCAGGAATCGGCCATAATTGGAGGGTTGGGACCCTGCGGCAGGGAGCTTTGTTGTTCTACCTGGCTGACCGATTTTAAATCTGTTTCAACAGGCGCTGCCAGGTATCAAAACTTGGCCATCAATCAGTCGAAACTTTCGGGTCAGTGTGGTCGACTTAAATGTTGTCTCAATTTTGAGCTCAATACCTACCTCGATGCACTGAAAGAATTTCCAAAAAATGTTGAAAATCTCGAAACCCAAAAAGGCAATGCTTTTCTGCTCAAAACAGATATTTTTAAAAGAATCATGTTTTTTGCTTACAGAAAAGAATTTGGAGCGCTAGATGTATATCCGCTAAGTGTTGACAGGGTAAAGGAAATTGCGGCAATGAACAGGCAGGGCAAAAAACCTGAAGATCTGCTCGAAGAAGGTGTTGAAAAAAGCAGCCGTGGTAAAAGAGAAAAAGGCTCCGGCGATGAATTTGTAGATGGTGCAGGTTCGCTCGAACTCAGCCAGCTCGAGGACAAAAGACGTCGCAACAAGAAAAAACGCGGCAATGAGCGTAACCAGCAAAGCGCCGCTGAGATAAATAAAGACCTTCAAAATCAAAAGAAGGAGCAACAGCCCAACAACCAAAACAAGCCTGAGCAAAAAAACTTTCATAAAGATAACCATAGGAATAAAAAGCCAAAACAAAATCAACCAATCTCCGATGCCGGCAATCCTCAATCGGATGATCAGGAAAAAAGTGTTGATTCAAATGAACAAAAAATCCACAAAAAGCATAAACATCACCACAAAAACAAAAAGTTCAACCCTCAAAAAAAGGGTGGTCAAAATCCTAATAATGAGAAAAAAGATAATCAGTAATTTTATCCTGTTGATTTTGCCAATCGTATTTCTTGCATGTAATGGATATCAGTACGACGAACAAAGGAAAATTAAGGATGCCGACTGGGCTTATAAAGACTTATTGGAATTTAATTTCGAGATTTCTGATACAAACTCGCTGTACAATATTTATCTGGAAGTTGTCCACGATGCGGCATATACTGCACAAAACTTATACTGTAAAGTTTTTGTGTCTTTTCCTGACGCAAAAGAACGCACGCAATTGGCATCATTAGAGTTGGCAGATAGCAGGGGAGAGTGGTTGGGCAACTGCGGCTCAAAAAAATGTACACGAAGAATTCCTTTTATGCCGAATACAAGTTTTGATCAGATTGGAATTTATAAACTAAAATTTGAGCAATTTACACGTCTTGAAAAAGTAAAAGGGATTGAAAGCCTGCGCCTGATTGTTGAAAAGTTAAAAGACAAGAAAGATTTTTCTGATAAAACCAAAAAGAAAGTATCGTGAAAAAATTTTTAATATTTGTTGTTTTGGGATTCATCGTCTCTGCCTGTCAGAATGATCAACCCAAAAAAGTTGAGGTAGAAGAAAAAGAAAAACCCAAAGTGCAAGC